>JAZORV010000207.1:0-2769 GCA_045656785.1 Acutalibacteraceae bacterium
ATGCCTGCGTTTTGAGATATCGCAACGACATTTTAGATTATATAAATTCAAAAGACAAATCAAAGGATCAAAAAAATGAAGGTTAGCGAGCTTATAGGAATTCCCGAGTTTTGCGAAATCTGTTGCCCCGACCCCGAAAGACAAATTGAAGGCGTTTACATAGGCGATCTTTTAAGCTGGGTTAAGGGCAGAGCCGAAAGCGGTGACGCTTGGATAACCATTATGTCCAATATCAATACTGTGGCTGTTGCAACTCTTGCAGACACCTCGGTTATAGTCCTTTCAGAGGGCGTAACCCTCGAGGATGAAGTTAAGACCGCAGCCGAGAGCAAGGGCATAAACGTGGTTTCAACCTCGCTCACAAGCTTTCAAGCGGCAGTGAAGCTCGCGGAGCTGATAAAATGAACAGATATTTTTATGATTTTCATATCCATTCCTGCCTTTCCCCTTGCGGAGACGATGATAACACTCCCAACAACCTTTGCGGAATGGCAACCTTGGCAGGGCTTCAGGTTATGGCGCTTACCGACCATAACACCTGTAAAAACTGCCCCGCCTTCTTTCAGGCGGCGAAGCGAAACGGAATTATCCCAATCGCAGGAATGGAACTCACAACCAGCGAGGATATCCACGTGGTTTTCCTTTTTGAAGAGCTTGAAGATGCTCTTCGCTTTTCGGAGGAAATTGAAAATCATCTCATAAAAATTGAGAATCGCCCCGATATTTTTGGCCGTCAGCTCATTATGAACGAGATGGACGAGATAATAGGCGAGGAAAAATACCTGCTCTCTAATGCTACCGATATTTCTATCGATGAATGTCCCAAATTCGCGGAGGCTTTCGGCGGAATATGTTATCCCGCCCATATAGATAGAGAGGCAAACGGAGCTGTTTCCACCCTCGGAATTTTCCCCGATATCGAAGGCTTTAAGGTTTTCGAGCTCCATGATGGGGAAAAGGAGGAGGAATATCGCAAAGCTCAGCCTTTGAAAAATCGGCTTATGGTTGCAGGCTCGGACGCGCATTACCTTTGGGATATAAGGGATAAGCAATACTATTTTGATATCGATGATGAGCCCTATTCGAGCGCGCTCGTAAGGCGGCGCATCTTCGAAAAACTCAAGGAGAAAAGATGAAGGAGCTTTCATTAAATATTCTCGATATAACGGAAAATTCAACAAAGGCGGGCGCAAAGCTCACCAAAATTCTTCTCGATGAAACCAAAGATACTCTTCGCCTTCGCATCATTGATGATGGTTGCGGAATGAAGAAAGAGGTTTTGGAAGGGGTTGAAAACCCGTTTTATACAACGAGAACAACAAGAAAGGTTGGCCTCGGAATCCCATTTTTAAAGCTTCAGGCTGAAATGACAGAGGGTAGCTTTTCTATCGCTTCCCGCCATTTTGAGGAATTTCCTGATTCTCATGGAACCGAGGTTGAAGCGGTTTTTAATAAAAACCATATCGATTTCACCCCATTAGGCAACATTGTTGAAACTATTATAACCCTGATTCAAGGGCACCCCGATACCGATTTTTTGTTCATTCACAACATCGGGGATAAAAAGGTCAGCGTTGATACTCGAGAGCTGCGAGAGCAGCTGGGCGATATATCCCTCGCTGAATATGAAGTTATCATTTGGGTTAAGGAATATCTCAATGAGCAATATTCCGAAGCTCTTTAAGATAAACCAATATAATTTAAGTATATCAAGGAAAGGAAAGATATAAATGAAATCATTAGCGGAACTTCAGGCAATCAAAGAAAAAATGCAGCATAAAGTCCAGCTTCGCGAAGGCTCGGGCGAAATGAGAATCGTTGTTGGTATGGCTACTTGCGGAATCTCTGCAGGCGCTCGCCCCGTTCTCAATGCATTCGTTGAGGCTGTTGCGAAGGAAGGCCTTTCGGGAAAGGTTTCTGTTTCCCAGACAGGCTGTATCGGACTTTGCCAGTATGAACCTATTGTTGAGGTTTATGAGGCAGATAAGAAAACCACCTATGTTGAAATGACCCCCGAAAAGGTAGCTAAGGTCATGGAACAGCATATAAAGGGCGGCAAGATTGTGGCAGAATATGCCAACGTTGCCGAAAAATAATCTGGAGGTATAATTATGATTCGTTCACACGTTTTAATTTGTGGCGGTACCGGTTGTACTTCTTCCGGAAGCGTGGCAATTAAAGAGCAATTTGAAGCTCAGCTCGCCGCTCAAGGTCTTCAAGAGGAAGTTAAAGTTGTTTTAACCGGTTGCTTCGGTCTTTGCGCATTGGGCCCCGTTGTTATCGTTTATCCCGACGGAACCTTTTATAGCAGAGTTGAAGAAAAGGATGTTGAGGAAATCGTTTCTGAGCATCTCTTAAAGGGAAGAGTTGTTGAGCGCCTTGTATATAGCGATACAGGCGAAGAGGTTGAGGACGTAACAACCGTTGCCCTCAGCGACACAGCTTTCTATAAAACTCAGAACCGCGTTGTTCTTCGTAACTGCGGTGTTATCGATCCTGAGGATATCAATGAATATATCGCTATGGATGGTTATCAGGCTTTAGGTAAGGTTTTAACCGAAATGACCCCCGATGACGTTATCAAGGTTATAACCGATTCAGGTCTTCGTGGACGCGGAGGCGGTGGATTCCCCACAGGCCGCAAATGGGCTTTAACCGCTCCTAACAAGGCTGACCAGAAATACGTTGTTTGTAATGCTGACGAAGGCGACCCCGGTGCATTTATGGACCGTTCCGTTCTCGAAGGTGACCCCCATTGTCTTATCGAGG
>JAZORV010000208.1:0-10260 GCA_045656785.1 Acutalibacteraceae bacterium
GGCTTAAGCAAAATTAAATTTTAATATTTAATTTTGCACAACACTCATTGCAATCGAATGTAGCTGACAAGCATAAGCTTGTCAGAGGCAGAATTTATTCTGCCAAAACGGTTATAACCGTTTTCTACAATATCGATTATAATGAATTTTATCACAAAGTTATTGCGAAATTTTTAATAGTTTATTAATTCTCTATAAGCTCTTTCTTTATATATCCGCAAGCGGCGTGAATTTCTCCGCCCTCGCGAATAAAGTTTTTGAGCGCCCTTTGAAGGGAGGTTTTTTCGGGAAGGTCTTCGGAAAATTCCTTTTCGTCAACCAAAAATACCCATTTATACCAATCCATATTCGGATATTCATAAACCTCCGTTATATCGAAGCAATCGGCAAACTGAAGGATTTTTGAGCCTTCCTTCAGAAGTTTTTTGAGTTCGGGGGACAGAAGCCAGGTTATACATCTTATCGGAGCGCCCTTATAAAGGGGGAAGCGTTCGTCGAAAAATCTTCTTGCCTCCTTCAAAGATGACTCCAGATTTTCTTTGGTCATAACGGCATCAGACGGAATATGTATTGCTATCAGATACTCCCCGTCAACCAACATTTTTTCATATTCAAGGCAACCGATTCTGAAAAGGCAAAAGCCGATTTGATGATAAGTCCAATCCGCGCGGTCAAAATAATATTTTGAGCTCATTTCATAACGCTCGTTTAAAAACCTTGTGAAACAAGCGAAGGTTTCGAAATATATTTCATCGCTGATGTTTAACTCTTTGAATTTTTTATATTTCAAAGCCGCCCACATAAGCTGAAGCGCCAGAATCCGAAGGTTATCGGGATCGGGCTCAAGCATTTCTTTTATTCGCTTTCTCGTTTCTTCGGTTTGACGAAAAAATCGGTTATCTATATCCTCTAAAAGAGGGCGAAATTTTTCAATATCAAGCTCTTTCGCCCTTTCTAAAACCTGCTGTGCAACGTCTTTTTGAAGACCGATTCCTTCAATTAATTGTTCTAGCTTCATTTATATCTCCACAAACTCTGCTTCGGGCATTACGTAATCCTGCTTTTTCTTTTCGTCCTTAGGAGTTTTGGGCTCTCTATCAAGCTTATTAAGAACAAGGCCTGCCCAAGGAACGGGGAAGAAGCGGGTTGTTCTCTCGGGGAGCTTTTCGCCCGAAATTGCGATGATATCAGAGGTTCTGATGGATTCTAAAAGCAAGCAACAATCAGCCTCGCCCGAATCAACAGAAGCCGCCGCTTCAGCAAAGCTCTGGGCATATTTTATATGCGCCTTTTTGAGCTTCGGGCTATCTATTCCGAGAATCTTTTCTATAGCTAATTTCTGAACAACGTTTGCGCTAAGTTTTCTTGATTCTTCCTTCATTTCGGGAAGAAGCTCCTTCATATCAAGGTCGGCTTTAAGCTTCAAAAGGGTGTATTTTTTGCCATCATACATAGAAAACGCAACGTCGCCGTTTTCCTTCATTGCTTTAAGCTTTGAACGGGCGGTATCCTGAGATTTGGTTGTTGAAACCTCGAAATACTCTCCTGCTTCCTTCGAGAATCTTCCTGTGCTGAATTTTGGCAGAGAATGAACGATTCTCTGAACCGCCGCGGGAGAAGCCTCGCGCACCTTGGAATCAACGAGCATCATCATAATATAATCGGCTTCGTTTTCGCCCATCTCTTCGATAACGCCTTTTTCGATAAGATGATTTCTATATCTGAGAGCCGCCTCATAGCGATGGTGACCTTCTGTTAAATAAAGCTTTTTGCCGGCCATATTTGCGCTTATTCTGTCAACCTCGGTGCTTCTCGGGCATGCCCAGAATTTATGGGTTATTCCTTTATCATCCGAAAAGCTTACGTCGGGCTCGCGGGAAGTGAGCTTGCCGATAGATTTCTCGATTGCGCCCTTTTCATCCTCATAGACCGCGCATACGGGGCTTGTATTCGCGCATATTGATTTAATAACGCAATAGCGATCCTCATTTGTTGCGGGATCGGTTTCAACGTGGGGATTGATAATTCCTCTTTCGTATTCATAAAGATAAGCTCTGCCGATGAAGCCTCTAAGACTTCTCTCAACGCCATCAAGCGTAAAGCATTGTTCATAGATATAAAGGCTTGGCTCTTCATCCTCCTTAAGAAGACCATCCGCCATCCATTTATCAAGCACCTTCTTCGCCTTCTTTATATCGGCAGATTTTTCGCCCGGCTGCTCGAGGCGCACTATATTATGGGTGTTTTTCTTGGCATAAGCCTTTCTCTCTTCCTCCGAGAGCATATTATAAGGCGGACAGCATATTTCCCCAATCTTGCCTGCCTTATCGGTGAATCTGATTCCGTAAAAAGGTCTTACAATCGCCATAAATACCATTCCTTCCGTAAATTTTATACAAACATATATATTTTAAGCACATTATAATACACTATCATATCATAAAACCTATAGAAAATCAATATTTATTGAAATATTTTTGCAAAGCCTCTGTTATTAAATAAAAAAGCGCAGAGAGCATCAAAAAACGCTCTCCGCAAAGTGAATCGAATCAAATATTAATTTTAAGAAGCCTTTCGGCGTTTTTATAGAAGATATTTTCAAGCTCTTGAGGCTTCAAGCCACTCTTTTTAATGCTCTCTATCTCCTCATCGGCACGGCTCCAGGGAGAATCCGAGCCGAAAAGAATTTTTTCGCTTCCATGCTTTTCTACAATCTTTAAAAAGAGGTCCTTGGGATAATATTTCTGCCCCATAGAAGTATCGAGATAAACCCTTGAGCCTGCAAGAACCTCCAAAACCTTGTCCCATTGCTTTTGTCCGCCGAGATGCGCCGCGATGATCCTCCCTTCGGGGAAGGCTTCTGACAACTTCAAAAACGCCTCGGGAGAAGAATGAACAGGAGGCGGATAGGCAGGGTCGAAGCCGGCGTGGAACAGAATGAAAAGTCCTTTTGAAAAGGCATATTCATAAATTTTCATCATTTTGGGGTCGCCTATATAAAAGCTCTGATATTCGGGATGAAGCTTGAGCCCCGGAAGACCCAGATCACAGATTTTATCTATATCCTCCCGATAGCTCTCGGTTTCGGGATGCACAGCTCCGAGCGAAATAATGCGCTCTCCCGAAATCTGCTTCGCCCAGGAATTGAGGGAATCGAAATGGCGAGGATTGGTGATAACGGGCGCCACAACCGAAAGCGATATCCCAAATTTATCCATATTGCCCATAAGCCCCGAAAGAGAACCGTCGTGGCAAGGGGTATAAAGGCCTCCGCAAGCCTTCTTGAGAGACTCTATCGCCCGAGCATGAATGGCATCGGGGAAAGCATGGGTATGGAAATCAATAACCTTCATTTTTAAACCTTCTTTAGCTTTTTTGCATTGATTTTTCGTTTCTTAAAGTATCTTTTTTGATTCATTTATATACTATCATATTTCCCAATTTTTTTAAATATATAAATTCGCAGGCATATTGCATATATAATACGACAGAGCCCTCAGAAAATTGCGATAAATTTTAACCTAATTTTAAGATCGATATAAGCGCTTTTTCTCGAATCAGAGCTAAGAAAATAGAATAATATTTCCCCATAGCACGTATCATGCGCTATGGGGATTTTTTCTTATACCGCTAAATGCTTTTAAAAAATTCGAGCAGGTTTTCTTTTTTGGCGGTGAGCTTTCCTTGGGAATAGTTGCCCTTTCCGCCACCGCGGCCCGAGAAGGCACCATTTAAGGCTTTGGTTATTTCAGAAACATCCTCTTTTCGGCTTAAAAGCATATAGATAAACTCGTTTTCGCTATTCTCGGAAAAGAGAAAAACGCGGTTTATTTCGGAATTTTCATCCAATATCCGATTGGCGCAAAAGCTCAAATCGGGGTAGGCTTTATTTTCCAAAAAGCCGAGCATATTTTCCCCCATCGCCACGGGTTTCAGCTCATAAAAGGCTAATTTTCGGGAAAGCTCTTTGATCTCATTTTGAGCATTATTTAAAGCCTCCAAAACGCGCGCGGTTTCATCTGCGGTTTCATCCCTTTTTGCCGAAAGCAGAGCCATAATTTTGGCATTTTCTTCGTGGAGCAATTTATGGTCTTCCAAAGCCCATTCACCGCAAACGATGGTTATCCTCATTATATTTTTCTTGAGCTTATAAGCGCCGATAATCTTTATCGCGCCTATCTCCCCCGTTTTTTTCACGTGGGGCGCGCAGCAAGCGCATTTATCAATGCCCTCGATCTCGATAATTCTGATATTATCCATCTCTTCGAGCTTTGCGCGAAATTTCATTCCCTCTAATTCGGAATCATCGGGGAAAAGAATATTAATATTGCGGTTTTCATATATGGCGCGGTTTGCAAGGAGCTCAGCTTCGGCTAATTGCTCGGCCGATAAAATCATATCAATATCCATCGTTGCACATTCATCATTCAGATGAAAGCCAACGTTTTGAACACCTAAAAGATTATGCAAAACCCCGCAGATAAGATGCTCGCCCGAATGGTTTTGCATCCTTTTAAATCGGGTTTCAAAATCGATTTCGCCGATAATTTGTGCCCCTATTTCGAGTTTTTCGGACATTATATGATAAATTTCGCCATTTTCTTCCCTAACGTCTAAAACCTCTGAGCCATTGATTTTTCCCTTATCGGCATATTGTCCGCCCGATTCGGGGAAGAAAGCGGTTTTATCCAACATAATGCCATAATTATCACCAAAAGGCTTGCATCCTGAAATGCAAGCCTCAAAGACTTTTATATAAGAATTTTTCGAATATAATTTTTCTGTCATAGCTTTAATCGAGGGTTATGGTTGTTACTTCATAAGGATTTCTAACCGCCGCTTCAACAGATTTTATGATAAGCTTTCCTAAATCCTCTGAGGAAACCGTTATTCCGAGGGCCGCCAAATCGCTGACACCAGCTCTGAGAGTTGAAAGGCAGGTTGAATCGGTTAAGATTTTCGATAAATCCGCCTCGGGAACGAGGGTCTTAAACCAAACACAAGAAGCAAGAAGACGAGCATAATTGAGATTAAGATGCAAGCCGTCTCTTTGCATATTATCGCCAACGATGGTGGTTCTCATATTCTGAACGGCGGTTCCGTTGGGGATAATTTTAGTATAAATACCGGTGGGCTCAACCGTATTCTGAACAACGTCGATAATAGCGGAGAACATTTGTTCCTGAGTTCCGTAATTCGAGATATATTCGCTGTCCTTCTGATAAGCCCAGGTTTCGTGCCAATATATTCTGAGGTCCTTATTCGTTGCTCTTTCTCTTATCATCTTTGCCAGGGGCTTGAGATAAGGCTCAACCGAATCTGCTTTGCCGGAATGGGTGCTTCCCTGCTGGAAGGTTATGATATCCCAATTCTCGTTCTTGATAGCATATTCAAGGGTCTTTTCCTTATTAGCCGATTCAATAAGCCCCGTTTTATCATATTTATAGAAGCTATATTCGGAGGAACCGCTCTGCAGATTCGCATAATGGTTCTCGAGCTTGCTTCCCGAAACCGAAACGAAGGCGAAAATGAAGTTTTCATATCCGCAAGCCAACGCAACCTCGCGAAGCCTTGTAACACTATCCTGGCTATAGCTATTTCCGATAGAGAATACCTTCAGCACGCCATCATCCTCCTCAAAACCATCATAGGGTTTCAAAATGTTTTTTCTGAGCGCAACAGCATCCGTAACTGTTACCGCTTCATCCTTATTCATATCTAAAGCCAAGCGGGTTTCGCCCTTTATAATTCCTTCAACAGAAGAAACGATATCGGTAACGGTTAATTGGTCATCCGAATTGGCATCGCCCAGGAATTTAACCGCCCAAGAGCCTTGCGGACATTCATTATGCCAGATTTCAATTCTTCCGCCTGCCCTCATCTGGCAAAAAGAAGAAAGCCAACCATCGGGGCTATAATATTTCATTCTGCCTATTTCCATATTGGCAGAATCGAGAATATCGCTGACATATTCGCCCGGGGTTACGTAGATTTTCTCATCCTCAACTACGTAAGGAAGAGCGTTTTTGAAGCTATTAAGAGAAAAACGGCTTGAAAGATATACGTCGGCGGTGGGGACAAAAGAAAAGCTTCCATCAAGGGAGGTGAACTCATCATCACCCATCTCATAAACAAGCTCCTCGCCAAGGCTTACGGTAGCCTGAAGCTTAACCTCAACGCCATAGGGGAGGCATTTTTCGGTGGAACCCTTTCTGCCGATTATCTGCTCACACTCAACGGGAACCTCGCCCGCATCGAGCTTTACAGCCTTCGATAAACGATAGTTATCGATATAGCTTACGATATTGGTTCCGCAGTTATTAGCCTTTATATCAATAGTAGTCAGACTGCCCGAATTAAAGGCTATTTTATAATGCTTCCAGGAAGAGGAGGCAACGGGATAATCGCGCTGATCCTTACCGGGAGCATATCTGAAATCCTCCAACTGCGGCGCAAAGGAAAAATATCCATCGTTATAAAGCTTGCCATCCTCGGTTACGATGGATTTATAATCATATTCGAGGATATAATACGTATTCGTTTCGAGCGCTTCTTTGAAGAGAGGAAGGTTTTTACCCTCGTAAGTATAGCTTGCGCCTATCTGCGAACCCGTTCTTGCGCCCCAATTCGTTCCCGTTGCAGGGATACAAAAAGCCTTACCGTGCTCGGCATCGCCCGTATCCGCAATAGAGAAGCTTCCAAACGAGCCACCCGTTACGTTTTCAAAATCGCAAAATGCAATAGCGATATCGGCCAAATCATCCTTTTCTGCATTATTATTTTCATCAAAGCTTCCTGCCAAAGCGGTTGAGGAACACGCACATGCCAAAAGGCATATCACCATAATAACAGCAATTATTTTTTTCATATTTTTTCTCCTTTTTAATATACTCCTTTATAATAAAGGCCTCTTGTATATTCCAAAGGCTTTTGGGCGCTTTCACCTTTATAAGCCTTTAAAACAGCATTAATTTCATCCTTCGATTCATCGATAAATTCGAGGACTGCAAAATCGAGCGCAGAAAATTCATCGCATCTATCGGCTAAATAAATCGGGCGGGAATTATAAATTTCCGCATAACCTCCCCTGCAAAAAACAGGAAGGTCAACCGATTTTCTATCCCTTAGCGCGTGTTCGCAATTTTCGCAGCCAACGCTCGATTTTATCGGGCAATTCCTTGTTAGCATCAGCTTGGTTTTGCCATAAAGCACCGCACCGATTTTTTCGCTTTCGGGGAATTTTTCCAAATCCGCAAGCTTCATTTCATAGCTCAGAACCGCACCGCTTGCACCAAAATTCTTCAAAACCTCAAGGCTTTGAGGATTTAAAATATTAAGCTCGGGAGAGGCTATAAAGGGTATACCCCTTTCCTTCGCAATATTTACCGCCGCAAGGTTTCTCACATATACCGCCGAAGCTGATTTTGCCTTCTCGAAGCATTTTTCGATGAAGGCTTCATCGCTCATATTCTGGGGGATATCGGCAATAATCCTTGTGGAAAACTCATATTTTCCAACCTCCTCCGCGGGGATTATAACTGCAGAAACGCCATCAAGGTCTATTTCCTCAAGCATTGCCGATTTTCTCGCTCTTATTATAAGCTCAGGAGTTTTTCCCTTTTTTCTCGAGAAAGAGGGAATTTTTATGTCCTTTATTGTTTGCTTTTTAAAGTCTGCTCTTTTTTTATCAAGCAAATTTACCGCTTCTCGCCTTAAATTATTAAGCTCCGAAGCCCTCATAGATAATTCGTTTTGAATTTCCGACTTAAATTTATTAAGCAAATAAGGACTTCCGCCAAGCTTTCCTATTTGGGATAAGGCATAGTCTTCATCTATTGGTCGGTTTATAGCGATTTCGGGGGTGGCTCCCGAAACTTTAACCTCATTTTCGCCATCGGTTAAAGAGAGAATAGCGGGCTCACCCGCTTTGCAAATAAATTCTGCATCAATTTTAACCCTCGGAAATTCATTTCGGAAAAATTCATGGGTTTTGTTTTTTATTTCTCTGCTGAGGGCTATATTTTCATCGCTTCTTACTCCGAACATATCTTTTCTTTCGCCCGAAAAATAGCCGTTTGTAAATCCGTTTCTCGAGAAAACGCCCTCTAAAATTTCAAGCTTTTCTTTTGAAACTGCGCCCGTATCTAACCTTTCGCGATAGGCGGAAACTGCCGCCGCAACGTATTCAGGGGGCTTCATTCTGCCCTCGATTTTAAGGGAATCAACTCCGATTTTTTGGAGCTCCTCTATATCCTTTATCAAGCATAAATCCTTTAAGCTTAACGCATATTCATCGCGAGCTCCTCTTGCCGAAAAGGGCAAACGGCAGGTCCCCGCGCAAAGGCCGCGGTTTCCACTTCTGCCTCCGAGGTATGCGCTCATCAGACAACCGCCCGACATGCTCATACACAAAGCGCCATGCCCGAAAACCTCAACCTCGATATCTAATTCGTGCGCCTTTTTTATAAAAATTCTCAGCTCTTCTCTCGACATTTCGCGAGAAGGAACGACCCTCGAAAAGCCCATTTCTTTGAGAAGTGGCAGGGCATCGGAGGAATGAACGGTCATCTGAGTTGAAGCATGTAAGGGCATTTCGGGGAGGGCTTCTTTTATTAATTTTGCGAGCCCCAAATCGGCTAAAATAAGCCCATCTGCACCAAATTTTGCCGCCATTTCAGCCGAATCCAACGCGGCGGAAATTTCGGCTTCATAAACCAAGATATTAAGAGCTAAATAGACCTTAACTCCCCTTATTTTACAAGCCTTTATAGCCTCTTTTAATTCCTCGGGTGAGAAATTTTCGGCATTTCTTCTTGCATTGAAATCGCCAAAGCCGAGATAGACCGCATCTGCGCCCGATCTTAATGCTGCTTGGAGCGATTCTTTTCCGCCAACCGGCGCCAAAAGCTCCATCAATTTTCCATCGCCTTCTGCTTTAATGCTCTGTTTTCTCTCGTTATTCTTTCAAGCTCTCTCTCGAGCTCTTCCTTTTCGAGCCTGAGCTTTGCGGCCTGCTGCATGGAAACCGACCCTTGAGCCTTTAATTCCTCGCATTCGAGCCTACGCTTCTTTGCTTCATCGCAATATTGAAGCGCCGCAATGGAAATCACCATCGATGGGGAAAGATACTTATTGTTGTTCATAAGCTTTGTTATTCTGCGATTAAGCTCATCCGAAAGGGCGCGGATATAGGATTCTTCCTCTTCTGTATTAATGGTATACTCCGAACCCGCAATATTGAGCTTCACTTTATTAGACACTTCGCCATCCCCCTAATTTTTATACAATTTTACAATTATATGATACTACATTTCGCGTCAATAATAAAGTCTTTTTTGAAATCTTCTTGAAAATTTACAATTATTTTGGGAAAAATATCAAAAAAGGAGGCATTTTCTTTGAAAAAAACAAAAATTTTCTTAGGCGCTGCGGCGGTAGGATTTATAAATGGGCTTTTCGGCGCCGGCGGAGGAATGCTCGCGATTCCTCTTCTTAAAAGCGCAAAGCTTCCCGAAAAAGAGGCGCACAGAAGCGCCCTCGCCTTAATTTTTCCCTTAACCCTCTTTTCGATTATCCTTTATTATTTTGATGGGAGAATGAATCTCACCGACGGTTTCCAATATTTTCTGCCGGGTATTTTCGGCGCGATAATCGGCGCGTTTTTATTAAATCGCCTACCCGATAAATTTCTTCGCTCAAGCTTCTCTTTGCTATTAATAATTTCAGGAATAAGGATGCTTTTTAAATGAATTTTTTGAATATACTGATGCCCTTTATCGCAGGAGTTATGGGGGCTATGGGGCTCGGCTCGGGAACGGTTTTACTGCTTTATTTAACCTTTTTCGAGGGAATCGACCAGCTCTCGGCGCAGGGCATAAATCTTATGTTTTTTATCCCGACTGCGGCGGTTTCTCTTTCTATCTTTCTTTTTAAAAAACAGCTGAAGCTGAAGCCTCTTCTGCCCCTCGTTTGCATAGGGCTTCCCTTCTGCCTTCTCGGCTTTTTCTCTTCGGACCTTTTAGGCGAGCGCAACTGCGCCAAGCTTTTCGGACTTTTGCTCATTTTTATAGGCTTTAAAGACCTCTTTTTTAAGAATAATAACAAAAATCGATAATATTTGCCCTAAGCCCTTGATTTTTTATAAGATATAGGATAAAATAAATGGGTAAAAAATATTTATTCAGGAGGAATAAAAATGTTAGTTTCAGCAAAGGACATGCTCCAAAAAGCGAAGGCAGGCAAATATGCTGTTGGCCAGTT
>JAZORV010000209.1:0-2503 GCA_045656785.1 Acutalibacteraceae bacterium
TTATTTTGACGTTGTTGTCGGGGATCAGGCTACGGGAATCTTTCTTTCAAAGGGTCTTCTTTTAGACCTTTACGATACCTTCTATTTTATAGATTTTTCCGAGGTTAACGAAAACGATATCGACGATTTCTACGAGCTTGAATACCCCGCAGAGATGACCGCCTGGGAGATAACCGATGAGGCGCTTCTGCAAGTTCTGAGAGAAAGAATTGATGATTATTACGGCGAATCCTACGGCATATATCATATCGATGATATGACGGAGGGCTTGGCAATCCTGTTTATCTTCTTCGCCTTTATGATGCTTCCGATAGCGGCGATAATTTTCTTCCTTATCGTTCGCCACCGCGCGAAAAAGGAAACCTATAAAAAGCTTGCCATATTAACGGTGCTTTCTGCGGCGGCGGTGCTGATGGTGTTTATTGCCCTCCTTCTTATCTACATTTTAATTTAAAATCTTCTCTTTTAAAATCGGTTGGTTTCGTTCGAAATCGACCGATTTTTTTCGGCTAAAAAAAATCGGACCGCCCAAGTTTGCAGGCGATCCGATTTATGAGAAAGATTATTTATCCTGATTAACTGCGAAAATATCCGCAACCTCGCTTATCGTTATATAGCTTTTTGAATCTATCGAATGAACTATCTCCTTAAGCTTTATAACCTGAAAGCGGTTAACTATAAAATAGACCATAGTTTTCGGCTCGTTGGAATAGCCGCCGATGACCTCGATTTTGGTTGCGCCCGTTTCGAAGGTCTCCATCAGCTCTCGGCAGATATCATCGGGCTTGGTTGTGATTATCATAGCGCATTTTGCTCTGTCAACACCTTCAACGATATAGTCGATAGTCTTGAGCGCAGCAACGTAGGCGATGATGGAATAAAGGGGCAAGATCCAGTTGCTTAATATTAGCCCCGAAACGATATAAAGCGCAACGTTATATATCATAACGAATGTGCCGACGGTGATGCCGAGCCTTTTCGCAAAGATAACCGCCATAACCTCGATGCCATCTATCGCGCCACCGTTTCTGATGACGAGTCCGCTTCCAACGCCCGAAATAAATCCGCCGAAAAGGGCGCAGAGCAGAAGGTCGGTCCCGGCTAAAGGAGAGGCGAAATTCACGTCTATCGGCAAAATATCGGTTATAAGCCAGGCGCTCAGGGAATAGATAATAACCGCGAAAATCGAATAGACCGTGAAGCTCAAGCCCTGCTTTTTAAAACCATATAAAAACAGAGGGATATTAAGAATTATGAGAAAAAATGAAAGGGTCATCCATTCGGGGGTAAGCTGACTTAACAGCACAGACGTTCCCGAAATCCCGCTGTCATAAAGCTTAACGGGGGTTAAAAAGCAGACGACTCCGATAGAATTGATAACGCCCGCAAGCGTTAGCATAATAAATCTCGAAAGCCTTAAGCTTTCCTTTTTGGGGTTCTTTATTTTCAATGCGATTCTCCTTAATTTTTTATAGTTTTATTATACTATATGCTCCAACCCTTGTCAAACAGGCTTCGCTTGATTTTACTCATTTTTAACATTTTAAAAGACGGGCGAGCAATATCAGATATCAGCCTTCAGATATCAGACGGCAGATGTCAGACAAGATAAAGCCTAACTCTATGAAATCAGCCATCAGATTTCAGACGACAGATAACAGATAGCAGACGGCAAACAAAACCTGACTCTGCGAAAATTACCAAAGCGAATCTCAAACCCCGCCTACCTCTGTCGGTCAAACCGAAGCGAACCACAAGCCCTCGGCTCCCCTTGCGAGGGGAGCTGGATTTTTTGCCCTAAAAGGGCAAAAAAGACTGAGGGGTAGTTCCGAACTTCGCCGCGAGGCGAAGCTATAGGCGCGAGTAACACTCGCCCGCTTTTGCGGGTTTATGAATCTATCGTTTAAAGAATATTGATTGTTTTTTATGCAACACACTTCACCACTATTACGTAATACGAAATAGTGCGTTTTTTATGTTTGCAAATTGTTGTTCACCACTAGTATGTGAAACGGACTAGTATGTTGTTTGTGTTTTCCTGCGGGCGAATGATATTAGCCTCTACATAGTATTTGTTTATGCATTATAACTACCCCTCAGTTTTTTAGCGCCTTGGCGCAAAAAAACAGCTCCCCTCGCAAGGGGAGCCGAGGAATTGATATTTGCTTTGGCTTATTCGATAGAGGGCGACAAGGGCTCTATTACGATAATTTTTCTTACAGAGTTTAGACAGATTGAGGGACAAGTTTTTCAGTTTCGCTATCGCGAAATACGGTCTCTCCCTCAGTCAAAACCTTCGGTTTCGACAGCTCCCTCGTCAGAGGGAGCCGAGGAATTGATATTCACTTTGGCTTATTCGATAGAGGGCGCCACGGAGCTCTATTAGCCGAGTTTTCGCTACAGAGTTTAGTTCGAGCGGATCTAGCATCTAAAATCTAATATCTAACGTCTAGAATGACAGAGTTTAGTTCGAGCAAATCTATAATCTATAATCTAACATCTA
>JAZORV010000210.1:0-1792 GCA_045656785.1 Acutalibacteraceae bacterium
GGCAACTCGGTGGGTGTATCAATATGAACGAGATCCATTTCAATCTCGGTTTTCTCCATGATGCCCGTAAACTCAACCGAAACCTCAATGCCAAACTGATCCATAACGTAAGCCGAAAAGCGTTTTCCAAATTTAACGCTGTTCATGGTTGCGAGGCCGCCATGCTGAAGGTCGATCGTTAAAATATTATTGCTTAAAGAATATTTTGCGCCCTCTAAAAAACCATTGAGCTGACAGGTTTCATTTTTAAGTTTTTCAGAAATATCCTTGCAAGCAGAAGGACAAAAGGTTCCGTTAGCAAACTTGAAACTGAAATTAACGCTTTTAAGACGAAGCTGCTCCCTTAAAAGGCGAGAAACTTCGTCAACAATAACTTTTCTTATATATTTAGGCATTTCTATGGTTGCTTTCAGCTCTCTCGTTTCTTTATCGATAGAGCAGTTTTTTACCATAGCGCCCTCGAAATGCTTTCTTAATTCACCTATGTATCCGCCGAAAAGGTCGGCAAATTTAACTTCGTTCATTATAAACCTCTGAATTTACATTTTATCTATCTCTTGAATTAAAGCTGAAAGGAGCTCATCTTCATTGACCTTTTTAACAATTTCGCCCTTTTTAAAAATCATTCCGCAGCCATCTCCGCCCGCGATTCCGATATCAGCATCCTTGGCTTCGCCCGGGCCATTAACAACACATCCCATTATGGCAACCGTTATATTTTTAGGGCAATTTTCTAAGGCTTCTTCTGCTTTTTTTGCAAGTTCAATAAGATTGATTTTTGTTCTACCGCATGTAGGGCAAGAAACAAATTTAATTCCCTCGTTCCTGAAGCCTATTGCCTTTAAAAGGTCAATTCCGGCCTTAACCTCTTCTATCGGCTCGTCTGTTAAAGAAACTCTTATTGTATCACCGATGCCATCAAGCAAAAGTCCGCCTATTGCGGCAGAGGATTTTATTATGCCCATTCTTTTGGTTCCCGCCTCGGTAACGCCGAGATGCAAGGGATAATCAGAATGCTCTGCGGCAAAGGAATATGCTTCGTGCATTCTTTGAGCATCCGAAGCTTTTAAAGACAATACAATGTCATCAAAATCAAATTTTTCGAGCAGCTTTATATGATACATACCGCTTTCAAAAAGCGCCTCTGCAGAGGGTCTGCCATATTTTTCTAAGATATGTTTTTCGAGAGAGCCTGAATTCACTCCGACCCTTATCGGAACACCTGCATTTTTGCAAGCAACAGCAACAGCTTTAACTCGCGATTCATCTCCGATATTTCCCGGATTAATTCTTATTTTATCGACGCCCGCGGCAACGCTTTCAAGCGCTAATTTATAATCAAAATGAATATCCGCTACAACAGGTATGCTAAGATTTTCTTTCAGCGAGGATATGAGCTTAACCGCTTCCATATTGGGAACGGCGGCTCTGATTATATCGCAACCTGCTTTTTCAAGCGCTATCGCTTGACTTACACTTCCGCTTATATCCTCTGCAGGAACGCTGAGCATCGATTGAACGGTTATGGGAGCATCGCCGCCGATGGCAATATTTCCGATATTAACTTTTCTCGTTTTTCGTCTTTCCATCAGCTTTTATCTCCTGACTTTTAAAATAATCCGATTATATCCTTGAGCGTTATAAACACTGCAAACAGCATCAATAGTATAAACCCGACCGCATGCACGACCGATTCATATTTTTGCGGAACAGGTCTTCTGAATATCATCTCAAAAAGGATAAAGATAAGCCTTCCGCCATCGAGCGCGGGAATTGGCAACAAATTGAAAAC
>JAZORV010000211.1:0-1398 GCA_045656785.1 Acutalibacteraceae bacterium
TATGGTAGTTATTTTAATTCTACCATAGGAGGTCGTTTTTTTCTATTGTCCGTTTTTACTGGACTTGTGCAAAAGGTTCGAGCCGCTTTTCTTATTGTTTTATTTATTTCTAAAGAGGGAGTCGTGGTCTTGGTCTTCGGGAGCTCCAAGTTTAACAATGCAGGTTCCCATAACGAGAGGATCGGATTTAAGGGTTGCTCTGACGGCATACTGATGGCCGCCCATTGTTCCTTCGCCTTGAGTAAACACACCGTTTTCATCAACGAAGCACTGAGGACCTGAATGGTATTCAATAGTCCATTCGATTTCACCCTCGCAGCCGAGAAGCTCGCAACCGAGCTGAATGCTCTCTCCAACGGGGCAATAGACCTCGATGCTATCCATCTTAATCTGCTTGAATTCAGGCATTGAAGTATAAGCGATGAGGCAATAATCTGTTTCCATTTCATCGACTAATTTATCAGCAACCTCGAATTCCTTTTCCGCTACGGGAACAGTTAAGTTACCATCTTTTTCTACATCAAGCCTATAAACGTGCTTTCTGAATTTACGGTTTAAATTCTTGCCGAAATCGATATTTATGGTCTTGTTTTTCGAACACGCTTTATTTTCAACGAATACTGTATATTCCCCATCTGGAGTTCTGATTATCTCAGCTCTGATATCATTATCATCAACGGTGTTTTCAAGAACAGAGGAATGGCGGGGACAATAATGAGTGAACAAGCTGAAATTATGATAAGCATCATTTTCCCTATTGATATGCTGAGGCATATATGGCGGGCTCCACCAACCTCCGCGAAGACCAAGCCAAGTGGGATCGGTCATCATAACGCCGACGTGGGTCCAATAAAGGCCACCATTAAGACCCGATTCCATAAGCGACATAACGTATTCCATATCGCTTTGAATCCAAGTTGGGTTTGCATAAACCGCAAACTCGGAAGCGATTGCAGGAAGGCCTAAGCATGCCTCCTTGACCTCTTTAAAATATTTCATGCGAATTTCATGGTTCAATGCATAGCGATGGAAGGTATTCATTTTATTTATTGTTGGATAATTCTTAGAAAAATAGTTAAGCCATTTAAGCTCAAGCTCGTTTGATCCCGAAATTTCGGAGAGCCAGAAATCAACGCAATCATCGATACCCTCGGAAATAAGCTTATTTCTAACCTTATTGAACATTTCGTCCCATTTTTCCAAGGAGTGGCCTTGATAGCCGAGGAAGTCGGCACGGGTAAGACCATAATCGCCATAACCTGATTCATTATAGAAGGTCAGATGCTTAACGCACTTATATCCACGATTTATGCAGATTTCTCTTATAACAGAAACGCAGGTATTAGCGAAGCCATCAAGGTCCTTAGGAGCCGATGCGCCCATTCCGTTTCCGCCTTT
>JAZORV010000212.1:0-7805 GCA_045656785.1 Acutalibacteraceae bacterium
AAAGCCCATCCTTTTCTATATCCCCGATTATGAGAAGTATTCCGAAATCAGAGGAATCTATTTTAAATTGAATGAGCTTCCGGGGCCCTGCTGCGTTAATCTCGACGAGCTGTCGGATAGGATAAATAATCTCGATAAGCAATCGACTGAGGTTAAGGAGAATTATGAAAAGACCCTCGCTTGGGCTTGTAAATATGATAACGGAAGAGTTTCCGAAAAGATAATCGATATCTTGTTTCGAGGCAATTTGAATTATAATATCAAAAAGCCTCAAAAAACCGATAAGGAGCGTATCCTTTTCTTTATCGGAAATTTGGCAACAAACGGAGTTACCTCCGCCGCGTTAAGCTTGCTTAATCAAATTGATTACGAAAAGTACGACGTTTCGGTTTTCGTTATAAGCTTAAAATCGGAAGATCAGAATATCAATTTTGATAAGATTCCCGATAAAGCAAGAACGATTCTCAGGGTTAGCGGACCTGCTCTTACCGTTGATGAGCAGGAGCTTTATAATAAGATGCTCAAATGCGGAATTCCCGAGAATGCTGAAGAAAAAGCGAAGCTTCAAAGAATAATGGAGAACGAATATATCCGTATCTTTGGCGGCGCGAAATTTGATCATATCATTGATTTCTTCGGATATTCGCCCCTTTTCACAACGCTGGTTGCCCTGGGGAATAAGGATGAAGCGGTCAAACGCTATATGTGGCAGCACTCTGATATGTATAAGGACCTTACAAATACAGAAAAAATGAAGCTTAATCAGAATAGCATCACCATTGATAGTCTTAAATCATGCTATAGGGCGGTTGATAGAATAGTATCTTCCACCAAGGATGTTTATGAAGCTAATAAGCGCAATCTTTCAACTGCGGAAACAGAGGATAAATTCACCTTTGTTACAAACCTTATGGATGGAAAAAGAATATCCGAGCTTCTCCGAGAAGAGGCGGTTGAGGTTAAAGACGATAGAATCGTTTATTCTTTAGTTGATGCCGAAGGGGCAGAGAGGAAGCTTTCCTTCCCCTTGAAGCAAAACCAGATTAAATTCGCAACCATGGGCAGATGCATGCCCGAGAAAAATCACGAAAACATCATCCGCGCTATAAAAATGCTCAAAGATAAAGGGCACGATGCCGTGCTTTATATAATTGGAGATGGGCATTTAAGAGCTAAGCTTGAAGCGCTTGCTCAAAGCCTTGGTATAGCTGATAGTATTGTTATAACCGGTGTTTTGCAGAACCCTCTGGCTTTGCTCAAGCGGTGCGATTGCTTTGTTTTCCCTTCCTTCTATGAGGCGCAAGGCCTTGCCGTTTTGGAAGCGAGAGCAGTTGGGCTTCCGATAATTGTCAATAATTATGAGGCGGTAGGCTCGGTGCTTATGGAGGATAAGCAGTTTATTCTTAAAACAAATGATGCCAACGGAATATATGAAGGAATGATGGCGTATCTCAATGGTGAGATTCCTTCCGATTATATTTTCAGTATCGAAGAATATAATAAGAAAGGCATCGAGGAGTTTAAAGCTCTGCTCGAAAATTAAGCCAAAAGCAAAATAAAAAGCCGAAGGAACTGGTCCTTCGGCTTTTAGCTTTTTATAAGGGAAATTATTTGCTCTTTGCAGCCTTTCTCTTTGCAATTCTTTCAGCTCTTACGGCATCCATTCTTGCCTTTGCGATAGCCTTTTCTTCCTTTGCTTTTGCCTTTTCAGCCTTTCTGATCTTGCTCTTTGCGGCGAAGTTCTCGAAGAAGCTTGTGAATCCATAAAGAGGCTTAACAACGAGAATAACGGCAAAATCAATAAGCGCAAAAATAAGGAAACGAACAAGGTTGGGGAACATTCTGTCGAGATAAGTTACAACAACAACGTCTCCCTCAAGGATCTCATTTGTCTTAGCGCCGATAAGAAGATATGCATAATAAAGCGCAAATACCGATAAAACACCGATTATAACAGCGCAAATAATCTTAGCAATTAATTTATTATTTCCTTTTTCAAGGAAACGATTAAGCTTTTGAGAAAAATTTTTCATAAATCTTACACATCCGTTTCATAATTATAATAAAATTATACAATATAAAAAACTTATTGTCAATATGCAAAAATTAAAATTTACTCTTAAGGTGTATTTTTATATGGTGGATATACGTCGCAAAAATCCTTCAGCACCATAAAATCATCAAGCATCATTTTTGAAAGCTTTTTATCGTACTGAAAGGCGGCAGGGCTATAAGTTCCCATAAACATAACCTTGCCCTTATCGAAGAATTTTCCATGGTCCCTACTGAGAACGAAATCGGGGGAGATAAGCGCTTTGGCGGCAGTTTTTCCGAGGGTTATAACAATCTCGGGACGAATGAGAGCAAATTGCTTCCTGAGGCACTTAATGCAAACGTCAATCGCCTCGGGCTTTGGAATTTTTGCACCGATAGCGTTACAGTTCACAAGATATGTCATATAAACGCTGTCGGGCGAGATCCCGATGACCTCTAAAAGCCCTTTTACGTAGTCTCCCGTATTGCCTGCAAAAACAATACCGCTTTCCAAATCCTCTGTCGAAGGAATATCCCCAACAATCATTATTCTCGCTTCTCGATTTCCGTTATCGAGCAAGCGTTTTTTGCTTTTCAAATAACATCCGGAGCAGGCGAGCATTTCTTTTTTGAGGGTTACCCATTTATCAAAGCTATCATCCATATTATTTACCAACGCAGAACTTAGCAAAAACTTCATCGACAACAGCGTTCGTAACTCTTTCACCCGTCAAAGAGAGAAGCTGAGCGAGCGCTTCATCAATGCAAACGCCGACTGTATCAAGGGTGAATCCGCCGATAAGCAGGGAGAGCGCTTCTTCGATGCTCTTTAAGGCGTTCTGGCAGCAACCCCTTTGCCTTTCAGATTGCAAAACCGCTTCGCCCGATTTAATTTCGCTGAATCCGCAAACCTTTTGAATTTCTTTTTTGAGAATATTGAGGGAGGCTTCGTTTTTCGCGCTCAAAACTACCGTTGGTATGCCTTCGAGAAGCTCTGCAGGGAAAACCGCCTCGAGATCGCTTTTATTGATTATAGCTAAAGAGGGGAGCTTTCTGCAAAGCTCAATAAGCTCCAAGTCCTCTGAATTTTCTTTAGAATTATTATCGAAAACTGCGAGAAGCAGCTCAGCGGAATTTATTTTCTCTCTGGAAATTTCAACTCCGATTTTCTCAACCTCATCCGAGCTTTCTCTGAGCCCCGCGGTATCGCTTAAAGAAAGCTTGATATCGCCAAGGAGAATCTCATCCTCAACAACGTCTCGCGTGGTGCCTTCGATATCGGTAACGATAGAACGGCGGCAACCCGCAAGCAGATTCATAAGAGAGGATTTTCCAACGTTTGGTCTGCCTGCAATAACCGTGTTTATCCCTTGCCTTAAAATTCTGCCCGAGTCATAAGTGCTGAGCAGTTTTTTTAGCCCTTCTGCACCGTTTTTAAGGGCGGAGGAAAGGGTATCTTCGCTAAATTCAGGTAGCTCGTCATCGGGATAATCCGAGAAAACTGCAAGCCCTGCGGAAGCCTCTAAAAGAGATGCCTTTATGGCTTCAAGTTCGCGCTTCGTTTTGCTATCTCTCAAAGAGAGTGCGGCTCGCGCTTGGGATTTGCCCTCAGCCGAAATAATGCTCATAACGGATTCCGCTTCCATAAGATTCATTTTTCCGTTAAGGAAGGCGCGCCTTGTAAATTCGCCGGGGGCGGCAAGCTCAGCGCCATTCTCTAAAGCTGCGCGGAGGGTTTCTTTGGTTGCGTAGCTTCCGCCATGAACGGATATTTCAACAACGTCCTCTCCCGTATAGCTTTTTGGCGCGCGAAAAAGAAGGGCAACACCGTCATCGAGCTTTTCGCCATGCGAAACAATATCTCCATAGAGCGCGGTATAGCCCTTCAGCTCATTTATTTTTTTGCCCGATACCGATTTGAAAATGCCATCCGCTATTGTTATAGCATTTTCGCCCGATATCCTCACGATTCCTATGCCGCCTTCACCACTCGGGGTAGAGATGGCGGCAATCGTTTTTTCCTGCATTTTAAGTATCCTTTATTATAAAGTTTTAGCGAGTTCTTTAAGATAAGCTCTGAGCTCATCCTTGATTTCGGGATGATTAAGGCCAACCTCGATATTGGCTTCCAAAATTCCGAATTTGTTGCCCATATCGTAGCGCTTGCCTGTGAAATCGACTCCTATCATTCCATCAGCTCTTGCCTTTGTTTTCATGGCATCGGTAAGCTGAAGCTCTCCGCCCGCGCCGAGAGGTGTTTCTTCTAAAATATCGAAGATATCGGGGGTGAGAATGCATCTGCCGAGGATGGAATAAAGGGAGAATCTTTCTTCATCGGTCTGGGGCTTTTCCACCATATCGGAGATTTCATAAAGGTTGTCCTTCAAAGGTTCAAGCTTCATAGAGCTATATTTTTTTATTGCCTCTTCTGAAACCTCTTTTATTCCAACAACGCCCTTGCCGAATTCTTCGTAAGCCCTGATTAATTGGCCTATGCAAGGGTCTTCGCCTATAATAACGTCATCACCGTATAAGACTGCAAAGGGCTCGTTTCCTATAAACTCTCTCGCCTTTAAAACGGCATCTCCGAGACCTCTTGTTTCCTTCTGCCTTATATAGAAAATATTTGCAAGGCTTGCAGATTTCGCAACCTCTGCAGCAATATCCGCCTTGCCTCTTTTTATAAGGGTATCTTCAAGCTCGTAGGCGTGGTCAAAATGGTCTTCTATAACGCCTTTTCCGCGATTGGTTATAATGAGAATGTCTGTAATTCCCGCCTTGACAGCCTCTTCAACGATATATTGAATTGCGGGCTTATCAACTATCGGGAGCATTTCTTTGGGGCAAGCCTTGGATGCGGGCAAGATTCTTGTTCCCAATCCTGCCGCAGGGATAACAGCTTTCCTTATTTTCATTTTAAGTCTCCTTTAAAATATCATAAGCTCAAGGCAGATATAGGGGATAAGAGAGCTGAAATAGGTTGAAAGAATAAAGAAAAAGATGGAAAGGAAGGGTCTTGCGCGCCCCTTTTTCTGAAATTCCTCTTCTTCGTCTGCATCCATATCTTTTCGGATTTCCTTAATTGTATCGGTAACGTGCTTTTTGTATTGCTTTTCGCAATTAAGAGCTGCAAAAATGCGCGGCAAAATAAGAAAACCGATGCTTAAAAACATTGAGAGCAAAACGATAGGATCGGAAAAATGCTCCATCATAAATTCGGGATTCATAAGCTGCTGATTCGTAACCGTTCCAAGCCCGCTTAGTATTTTATAAAAGGGTGTCAATAGCATATAGCCCACGACCTCTAAGAATAAATAAACCAAAAAATGAAGGTTCATTTTTCTGAAAAGGGAATGGCAATAAGGGGAAACGAAGGCAACCCAATTCCACCTCGGGCGAAGACCTGCGTTTATATTCATAAACATCGGCAAAAATTTATGCGGATTATAGCCTATGAATTTTGCAACGTCCTCGGCTTTCACGCCATCTATATCAGCATCCTTTTGGACCCCACCCATCGGGTCGATTTTGATTGGAGCTCCGCCGAAGGTGAAGGTTTTAAAATCGGGATTTTCATCTGTTTCTGTGTCTTCCGCCTCGCTTTTGCCGCACCAAGGGCAGAAATTTGCGCCCTCGGGCAGCTCTTTGCCGCATTTCGGGCAGATATTAGCCTTTTCTTCGGGAGTTTCCTCTATCTGCGGCTCGCGACCGTGCAGCTCGAGCCTTCCGCAATGCCCAACAGCTTGCCAGCAATCTCTATGATGCGCAGCTCCGCAATCAGGACAGTGAACGAGGTCATCATCGCTGAAAAGATAGCTTTTGCAAATGGGGCATTTATCTTTTAGTTGTTCGCTCAAGTTGTAACTTCCTTTTCTGTGAATTTCTTTAAAGAATTGGTAACCAATTCGAAATATTCTCTTCCGTAGTTATGGTATCTTCCTTGCTTAACTAAGTATTTGAGCTGATTTCCGCCAATCCAACGAACCTCGCTCACCTCTTCCTTTTGAAGCTCAAGCTCGTTTATATCAACGTCAACCTGAACGAACCAAACGTCAAGAAAAGAATTTTTCCTTTTGAGCCTTTTGGCAAAAATTAAATCGCTATCATTCGTGTCGATTCCGATTTCTTCCTTAAGCTCGCGTCTTGCTGCGGTAAGAGAATCCTCTCCCGAAACCGCTGAGCCGCCGGTTGCAGCCCATTCGCCGGGCATAAGCTTGCGCTCCTTTGCGCGGCGCTGAATAAGCAATCTGCCATTTTTATCAAATGGCCAGATGTGAACCACAAGATGATATTCTCCCGGAATTAATCTCCTTTGCCCGCGAATAACCTTTTTACCGGTAAAAGATCCGCTTTGATCGAGTATATCCCAAAGTTCCATAATGCTTCTCCCCCTTAAAAAATATTGAGCCGAACGGCCCTTAATGGGGTCAGCGTTTTTCCACAATTTCTCCTCTTTTTTTATAAATGCTGTTTTCTTTCACTACTCCTCTAACCATTGAAAGAGGATAAATGTTTGAGTTTCTGCCGATGATAGAGCCCGGGCAAAGAACACTCGAGCATCCAACTTCAACATAATCCCCAACCATTGCCCCGAACTTTTTAAGCCCTGTGGGTATTTCTTCATCCTCGCTTTTTGCGGTTACAAGAGTTTTATCGGATTTAACATTTGAGGTAATGGAACCGGCGCCAAGGTGAGATTTAAACCCAAGCACCGAATCGCCGACATAGTTGTAGTGAGGGACCTGAACTGAATCAAAGAGGATGACGTTTTTAAGCTCGGTAGAATTACCGACAACGCTTCCTTTTCCAACTATCGCATTACCTCTTATAAAGGCGCAGTGGCGGATTTCGGCGCCGCTGTCGATAATCGTGTTTTCGCCTATAAAGGCAGAAGGGAAAACTTTTGCATCCTTTGCTATCCAGATATTTTCTCCGCGCTTCTCATAAAGCTCGGGATCAAGAGTAGCGCCGAGCTTTTTGATAAACTCTCCGATGAGAGGAAGAACCTCCCAAGGATAGGTCTTTTCGATAAAGATTTCTTTTGCGATGGTCTTTTCCAAATCAAAAAGTTCTGTAATTTTCGGGATAGGCATAGGTGACTCACTCCAACAAAAAATACTAATACACATATATTATATCAAAAAACATCGCATATTACAACTATGTATTTAACATATTTTGTAAATTTTCTTAAAAAGAAAAGAATGCTTCCATCCATCGGATAAAAGCATTCTTTTTACATAGCGTTGATATTAAAGTTTTTTTCTTTTTTCAGGGCGCTTCAATTCGTTCCAGCGGTTATAAGCCGCCTTGCTGTCGCTGAATTTTTCAAATAGCTTGGCTTCCTCATTTTCCAAAAGATAAATAAGATAAGCTCCGTTATCAAAATCAAAGCGATAGTTTTTGCCTTCAAAATTGCAGCTGCCGAGAGTGAATGAAATGTTAGCCATTTATTACTCCTTCTTTTATTCCCCGAGCGCCTTTTGAACCATCTTTTCAACCTCTTCTTTAGAGAGCTTCAAGCTCGCTTCAAGCTCACTTCCGATAACGATGAGCGCTTGCGAAAGATATCGCTCTTCGAGAATGGAAAGCTTTTTCTTTTGACTTTTTTTACGGCTTTCGGTGAATTTCAAAAAATTTATTAAACTGATGATTTTAAGCCTATCATGGGAGAGCAGAATATCCTTATAGCATTTTTGAGCTTCCTTCGGGTGAACTTTTTTTAGCTCCTCGAAGGAGATTTCAGGGATTTTCTTAATAAGCTCTTTGGC
>JAZORV010000213.1:0-6426 GCA_045656785.1 Acutalibacteraceae bacterium
CGCGGCGCCTTTTCTGCTCTCGCTTTATCATCCACCGGATGCGCTCGGCAGAAAACCACCAAACTGAGCCACACCTCGATAATTGATATTAAATTGTTAAAAGTTGAATTTATATAGCGCTCGAACAGCGTCTAAAACAAATGTTTTTTAACACCAAATTATTATATATGTTTTTTGGAAAAAAGTCAAGTCCTAATTTTATTAAACCGTTAATTTCTTCGAGAATTTATGATGAAACCAAAAGTTGCGAAATTGACTACAAAAATTGGTGGCGAAAAGGTAGAATGTATGATAAAATATGTTTAGAAATGGCAAAGGAAGATGTTTTATGGATCAAAATATTCCAAACAGATTATATGAAAAAAGAAAGGCTTTCGGATTTTCTCAAGAGGAGCTTGCAGAAAAGCTCGGGGTTTCTCGCCAGGCTGTCAGCAAGTGGGAAAGGGGAGAGAGCTCTCCCGATACAGAAAATCTCATCGCTTTAGCGACGCTTTATGGCATTTCACTCGATGAACTTGTTTTTGGAGAGAAAAAAGCCCGATCGGAAAAGAAGGATGAGGTAAAAATCAATTTTTCGGGCATCCACGTTAATGATAAAAATGGGGAAAAGGTTGACATTAATTGGGATGGCATCCATATTGACGCAAAGGATTCTAACATTCATATAGATAAAAGCGATATAAAAAACGGACATATTTTTTCATCAGATGTATCTGTTTCAAATACCCATAGATTCTTTAAAAAGTTTCCATATCCGCTTTTTGTTATAGCAGCATATCTTATGTTTGGGGCTTATGGAGTTTGTGGCGGTTGGGCTTTGGGATGGCTCGTCTTCTTAACCATTCCGCTTTATTATACCTTAGTTTCTGCCATAGCAAATAAGGATCCGAACCATTTTGCATACCCCGTTTTGGCTGTTTTGATCTATCTTTATTTAGGTTTATTTGAGTCTCTCTGGCATCCACATTGGCTTATTTTTCTAACAATTCCGATATATTATTTCCTTGCAAGCTTTATAAAAGAATTGATAAAGAAAATATCATAAAAACACGCTATTGCAAAATCTTTAGAATAAGGTATAATTAACCTATAATGATTGTAGTTTGTCGAAACGCTAAAAAGCGCTTCGACAAGCCACTTTTCAAGTGGCTTAAGCAAAATTAAATTTTAATATTTAATTTTGCTTGAGCACTCATTGCAATGGAATAGGACAAATTTTTATTGAAAATTTGTCGCAAAATCAAAGATTTTGCGGCGAAACAATCTTGTTTCGCCTAACCTATACCATTATAAGTTCAAGGAGATGGGAAAATGAGAAAGTGTTTAATCAGTAATAATTTAAAGGTCGAGGAGATATTGCCCCTTCTCGGCAACAACCTTCTCAAAGGTTTAGAGCCTATTGTTCTCGATGGCGGAGATAAAGAGCTTGAGGCTATTCGATATCGAGGAAAACTTGATAAAAAAAGAGTCGACGTAATTTCAGGGGATTGGCGCCTCGAAAAGCATCTCGATTTTGAATCGGATTCTTCTAAAATAATCTATGACCTTGGCGAGGAGAGGGTGATAGACCGCGTTTTCATATCGGGCTTTTATAATGGCTCTGGGGACTATTCGATCTCAGAATATAAGATATATATATCGAATGATGCTAAAATGCTTTTCTCTGAGGAGAGCTGCGTTGTTCATTATAATAATGCCGAACTTTGCCGTCTTGGAACCGAGCGCAACCATTGCGACCAAATTTTCGATTTAGAAGACTACAAGGGCAGATATTTCGCTCTTCGCATTTTAAAGGCTTGTAACGCGGATGATATTGCGAGAATAACAACCATCGGAGTTTATAATCATAAGTATACCGAGCAGACAACCTTCTGTTCTCGAAATTTTGAATATAATTTCCTGAAAGGCAAGATTCCAAGCGTTGTTGGAACCTATACAAAGGATTTAACGCCCTTGACAGACTCTATCTGCTTCGATGAAAACAGCAGAGTGTATCTTAATGCTGATACAGAGTTTTCTTTTAAATTCGATTCTAAGCTCAACGTAGGTGGAATTTACGTTGTGGGCTCTGAATCTGCGGTTGAAAACTGCGAGTTTAGCGCTGCAATGCAAAAGGAGGATCTTTTCTCCGAAAATAATATGCTTGAAGCGGAGCTTTGTGAGGTCCCGTCATTCCTCCCGGGCGCAGCAGCAATTTTTATCTTCGGGGATGACATAGAGGCGGAATATATCGGCTTCCGTTTTAAATCGGGGGACTATATTGATCAGCTTGGCGTTCAGTCAAAATCAAGGTTATTAAAGCTTGATTCATCAAGGGTTTTAGCTGATGATTTTCATGGCTTTGGAGTGAACTGTCTTCCCATGGCCTTTATGCCCGAGGCATTGGGTGATGGTTTCAACGATGCATATTGGGAGCTCGAGAAAAAGAGAATAATTACCTCTCGCCCTGCAGTTGTTCGCCTTTGGTTCCAGCCTGATTGGATGCTCGAATCCTTTGAGGATTATCAAAACGGAGTTTATAATTTCGAATCGGATAAGATGAAATCAGTTTATAAATATCTCGATGCATTCCTTTTGGCGGGAAGCGAAATTGAATTTAATTTTGGCTGGAAGGCTTCTAAAGATAAATGCGAATGGTTTAACGTTAAGAATCCCGACACAACTAAGCCATGGAATTCCGCGCCCGACCATCTCGATCTATTTGCAAAATGCTGCAGCGAGACTCTCAGAGAGCTTATCATAAATCGAGGATATTCTAATATAAAATACCTCACCTTCTATAATGAATCGGCTTATGGAACAATGTCGGATATCGGAGACTTCAACCTTCAAGGCAGAGGAGCCAAGGAATATTTCTGCGAGATGTATTTAACCGTTATGAAGCAGCTCGAATCGGATGGTATTCTTCCCCTTGTAACTCCTTGGGCGGCTGAGCAATCGGGCCCTGATTCTTTGCAATTCGAATGGACAAAGCTCGTTGCCGATAAGCTTTCAAACTATGCCAAAATGACAACTCAGCATAGATATAATTATTCCTATGATGAGCTCATGGAGTTTTTCGCCAAGCATTTAAGCCTATCACACAATCGCAAAATGATAGTTTCAGAATATGGTGTCGGCAATGGCGGAACTCCCGAAATTGATTGGGACCATAGCCACGTTGCCTACACGATGGCGGTTCATAATTCGGGATATTCGGGAGCCCTTATTTGGACAATGAGCGGAATTAACATAACCGACCCATGTTCCTTCCTTATGGATAATGATATCGACCTTTGGGGCTATATCGTTCGCGATGATGAGGCTGTTGAGAGGGTTAAAACCGCTTTCTATGAAACATCTCTCCAGATGAAATACATTCCAAACCATTCGAAATCGCTTTATATTTCCTGCGATTATGATGATATGCGCGCCGCCGCTTGGGAATATGGCGAGGATATGACTATTGCTATTGCTTCGAAGGAAAACCAAGCAGGCAGAATAATAAGCCTCGATTTGGGGCGCAACATCAATAAACCTGTTTATCGCCACGTTTATAAGGCTTCCTTGTCGCACGAAGGCAATGCAATTATTCCTCATTGCGATAAGGTTTTAAACGTCTCGGATATGATAGTTGATGAAATCGATGGAGAATACCAGATGGTGGTTTATACAACCCTTCCCCCCGCTTCTCAAGTTGCCTTTGATTCTGTTAAAATTAAAATCAAGGCAGGCGAAACTGTAGCTTTAAGCGCAAGGCTTATAGATGCAAAAGAGGGAAGCGCGGTTGAATGGTCTATCGCGGCTTATGTCGGCTCGGAAGGTAAACTTGAAAGCGGAAACTACACCGCCGATAAAAAGGCAAAAAGCGGTGATATGGTAGCTGTTAAAGCCGCTATAAACGGTAGCGAAACCGAATATGGAATAATTCTAATAGTAGTAGAATAAAATTGACCCAAGTTAACAATATAACTGAAATTTAAAAAGAAAGCAAAAAATTTAAAAAGTCTAATTTCCGATGGAAATTAGACTTTTTTTATAAAATATTCGTGTTGGTTTAACCAAGTGAGCGCGAGAATTAAAATAGTTCAACAATCCGATCACTTGAAATTTTCTTCAAGAACAGCATCTATATCGGCGATTATTCCATAATCGGAATAATCAAAAATAGGCGCATCTTTATCAGAATTTATTGCAATTATCGTGCCTGATTTTTGCATACCTGCGATGTGGTGAACCGCACCCGAAACACCAACGGCAATATACACAGACGGACTTACAGTTTTACCCGTAAGACCTACCTGCATACTGTAGGGCAAAATGTCATTATCAACCGATTTTCTTGTAGTTACAATTTCTGCCGAATATTTTTTTGCAAAGGCTTTAACAGTATCAAGGCTATCCTTTGCACCATAACCTACCGCAACCATTATATCTGCACCGTTCTGGGTGGTACGAACAGTTGCCATAGCAGGTTTTGTTAGGCTGACTATTTTAGCAATAACACTACCTGAAAGCGCAGGACGGTACATATAAAGTTCTTCGCCATCGGTTTCAAGCAAGGTGCAATCGGCGCAAAGGCCCAAGCCCAAAATTGCACCAACCTGAGCCGATAACTTTTTAGAAAGCGAATCACTACTCCAAAGCACTGCATTGGGCTTTAACTTACTTAATTTTTGCGCCAAATCCTCAGCATTTGTAATAGGTAAAACGGTTATATCATCACTAATAGTTTCAGCAAACGGTCGAGGCCCTTCGCCCACGATAAACACCTTATCGAGCTTTTGTGAGCTTGATTCCGTTTGCTTTATTTCGTTATTGCGCTTATTTAATGCTTCGGCAATTATTTGCGGCAATTCATCGGGAGTAATAAATTTGCATTTTCTTTTGCCCGATTCGTTTTCGAAGGTTTTGATAACCCTTGTCGGCGAGCCCGCAAGACCACATTTTGCAATGTCTGCGCCGAGGTCCTCTGCCGACCATATTTCAACCTCGCCGAGCTTTGAAATAATGCTGGGAAGCCTTAGGTTATTTATGCGCTCTATGGTTATCAACGCGGGAAATGAAGCGGTTTTTTGCCCCATGTCTCGGGTTGTGCAAACAACCTTTTCGCCTATTTCGTCAATGCTCATAACGTTTGTTATAAGGCTCATTTTAGCAAAGACCGAAAGCATTGGCCCTGTTTGGGCGGTATCGCCAACCAAGGTCTGCCTGCCGCAAAAAATGAGGTCGGGATTTATTTTATTAACCGCCAAAGAAAGCGTATAGGCGGTTGCCAAGGTATCGGCCCCCGCGAAAGCTTTATCGGATAAAAGAATTGCTTTTTTTGCTCCGAGGCGTGTCAGCCTTAAAAGAAAGTCCTTAGCAGAAAGAGGACCCATACTGATAATAATAACCTCTGCATTTTTGATCTGCAAAGCCGCCTCATAGGCACAAGCATCAAAGGGGTTTATTTCGCCATCGAGCCCTTGGCGGATACAAACTAATATTTTCATATTATCTCTCATTATATATCGGTGCTAACGCATCGTGTATTTTTTTATATGTTTCAAATATCTTGCGATATTTTTTGGTGTTTTGGGGGTTAGGATAAGTAATATCAGTTTTTTTGACGCACTTTCTTACAGCATCCAAACAATCACCAAAAACTCCTATCGCAACGCCTGCAAGCATAGCTGAACCTAATGATGAATCAGAGCTTTCAGTGGTTTCAAGAGCAATGCCTAATGCATCGGCAATCATTTGTTTCCAAAGCTTTCCTTGGGTTCCGCCGCCAATCGCGGTTGCAACTGTGTTATAAGGAATATTCAAGGAATCGAGATAAAGCTTGCTGTCGAGCAAGGAATATGCGACCCCTTCGAGCACGGCGCGGGTAAAATGCGCCTTCGTGTGGGTTGCTCTAACGCCTGTAAAACTGCCGCAAAGCATAGGGTCAGCATAGGGTGTCAGTTCACCGTTTAAATAGGGATGGAAAATAAGACCGTCGCAACCTATCGGTATATCCCGAGCGCCCTCGTCGAGCTCCTTATATTCTCCACCGAAGGTATCTCTATACCAGCGATAAGAAGCGGCGCAGGATTTTGTTGCGGTGCCCGGGTACCATAAATCATCAGCAATATGTGAATAATTAACTAAATGTCTGTCAGGATAAGGCTTATCTGTGATAACGCAAATTCTGCCTGCAGTTGCAAGCTTTAGTGTCATATCCCCGGGAGACACTGCTCCGGCTGCAAATATTTCCATAACGGTGTCTGTAGTACCGCAAATAACAGGGGTTCCCACCGCCAGCCCTGTAACCTCGGAAGCCTTCGAATTAACTTTGCCTACAATATCCATAGGTTTGCTAATAGTTGGCAACAAAGACCTGTTTATACCAAGAATATCACAAAGCTCAAGGCTCCATTCCATTTTGGTAATATCGAACATCATAGAGCCTTCTGCTTCTAT
>JAZORV010000214.1:0-4721 GCA_045656785.1 Acutalibacteraceae bacterium
CGCCGATAAATTTCGACCGCTGCGCCTTTTTGCTCTTCGCTTTATCTGCCGCAGGCAGCGCTCAGGCAAAAACTGCCGATTCCGCGTTTAGGCGCATATATTATTTAATTGTTGTTTGGCAGCCGCGCTTTGCGTAAGGTAAAGCTACTGCCCGCGTTGACTCTTGCGGTGCCCGAAATTTATTTCGGCTTGGAACGCCGATAAATTTCGACCGCTGCGCCTTTTTGCTCTTCGCTTTATCTGCCGCAGGCAGCGCTCAGGCAAAAACTGCCGATTCCGCGTTTAGACGCATATATTATTTAATTGTTGTTTGGCAGCCGCGTATTGCGAGACCACCGACTTTACTTTTTACTTAATATAATATACCACAATTTTGGAAAAAATCAATAGTTTGGATGAATTTTATTTTTATTATCTGCTAATGGTATTAAATCACTATATTAAATTCTTTTTCTAAAATTTCATTCAGTCGGGAATCGCTGATATTCTCCTCAATATATATAAGCTCTTCCTTTTCGAAAATCTTGAAATCTCTGCCGTTTAGCGCTTTTCTACCGTTTGCGGTTTTTATAGCAATCATATAATCCTTATTAAAAACCGAATCGGGATGTTTTTCACAATAAAAACTCGCGGGCTCAAAATCAACGTCAAGCCAAGCATCATCATAAAAAGAATAAAACTCTCGCCAGAAGCCTTCATGCAGGTCATATAGCACCCATTCGCCGGATTCTGATTTCTCGAATTTATAGGCTTCGTCAAACTGCCTTTGGATAAGCCCTTCCTCGAGCTTCAAGGGGTGCTTTTGAGCTTGCTGACCGATGCCGACGTCGAGAATATAGGTGTCTTTTCCAAGCTTCACTCCGACAACCCTATGCCTTCTGAAAGAGAGAACTTCTTGATTCCTTAAAAACCTTGCGCCAAAATCAACAACTCTGAATCCGAGTTGCTTCAAAACAGCAGACAAAAGCAAATTCACTTCGAAGCAATATCCGCCCCTTTTATGGGTTACTATCTTTTCGAAAAGCGCCTCGGGTTGGAGATTTAAAGGCTTTTTATTTAAGATATCAATATTTTCATAAGGGATAGCCATAACGTGGGCATACTGAAGCTTTTGCAAAAATTCCAAGCCCTCCCGGGGCGAAGAAGAAAGCCCGATTCTATCAAAATAAGCCTTTATATCCATAAAATTCTCCTCGAAATAGCAGATTTACTATAATAAATAATAGCATATTTTCCGAAAAAATCAATCAAAACCGCGAAAAAAGACAGTTAATATAATATTTTTTCAAAAAAATTTCTAAATTTTTTAAAAAAGGGGTTGACTTTAACGCTTTAAAGTGTTAGAATATCAACATCAAAACAATTGAATATGCAGGACTGCTTTAAAGGCTATGACCGATAACGAGTAGGTTTGCTAACGTTCTTCTCAGAGAGGCATTGGTGGTGTAAAATGCTAAGAATAGGCAAGCTGAATTACATACCGCGAGCCGCACGCTTCAAAGGCGCGACGAATGAGCCCCGTTAAAGGCTCAAAACGGTGATGGCCGTTTTGCTGAGGCCCCAAAGGGGCGAATAAGAGGTGGTACCGCGTGCTTTTTTAGTTTATCCACGCCCTCTGTATCTTTTTTTAGAAGATACAGAGGGTGTTATTTTTTTAGGAGGAATTTTTATGACAACAACTTGGACAATTATTACAGGCATTCTTCTCGTATGCTTCTTTGGGCTTATGATAGCTGTTGGGTATTATACGAGAAAGAACGCAACAAACGTTGACGGCTTCGTTCTGGGCGGAAGAAGCGTTGGCCCTTGGCTTACCGCTTTTGCCTTCGGAACTTCATATTTTTCGGCAGTTATTTTTGTTGGCTATGCGGGTCAATTTGGCTGGAACTTTGGTTTGGCATCAACCTGGATAGGCCTTGGAAATGCCTTTATCGGCTCCTTACTTGCTTGGTCCGTTCTCGGCAGAAGAACAAGGGTTATGACTCAGCATATAGATAGCAAAACGATGCCTGATTTCTTCGAAAAACGCTATGGCTCAAAGCTTCTCAAAGCCCTGGCATCAGTTATTATTTTCATCTTCCTTATTCCCTACACCGCTTCCCTTTATAACGGACTTTCAAGCCTTTTCAACATCGCCTTCAATATCCCTTATTGGGTAATTATTGCCATCATGGCGGCGCTCACAGCCATATATGTTATCTATGGCGGATATATGGCAACCGCTATCAACGATTTTATTCAAGGAATCATTATGCTCGGTGGAATTGTTGCGGTTATCGCGGCAGTTATTATTGATAACGGCGGTCTTTCGGCGGCTGTTAAAGAGCTTTCTCTTATTGAATCACCCTACGTTGAATCCTTAGGTCAGCAGGGCGCATTTACCGCCTTTTTTGGAACGCAGCCGCTATATCTTCTAATTGTTGTTATTCTCACTTCCCTAGGAACTTGGGGACTTCCTCAAATGGTTGGTAAATTCTATTCCATCAAGAATGAGGATGCCATAAAGAAGGGGACTATCATTTCAACAGTTTTTGCAATTATCGTTGCGGGAGGATGCTATTTTATCGGCGGCTTCGGAAGGCTTTATGCCGATAAACTCCCGAAAGAGGGAACGCCTGGATTTGCCTTCGATAAAGTTGTTCCAACGATGCTCGGCCAGCTTCCCGAGGCAATCGTTGCGATAGTTATTATCCTTGTTCTCGCGGCTTCTATGTCCACTCTTTCAAGCCTCGTTCTTGCATCCAGCTCGACCTTCACTTTAGACGTTGTCCTTAAAAACAAGAAGGTAACAGAAAAGAAAAAGGTTTTTGTTTTGAGACTTTTTATTATATTCTTTATTATTGTTTCTGCGGCTCTTGCAATTATCAAGGATGCAACGGGATTTGCAATGATAGCTCAGATGATGGGAGTTTCCTGGGGTGCGCTCGCGGGCGCATTTCTCGCTCCTTTCCTTTATGGCTTATATTGGAAGGGAACAACGAAAGCCGCCTGCTTTGTTGCCTTCGTTTTCGGGGTTGGAGTTGAGATAGTTCAGCTTCTTATCTCTCTTGCGGTGATCCCTATGCCGACAGACGCCTTCTTCGGATTTGTCTTCAGAAACTCGCTCTATTCGGGCGCCCTCGTTATGCTCGCAAGCCTTATTATCGTTCCGATTGTAAGCCTTATCACAAAGAAACCCGAAAAACAAATGGTTGATGATATCTTCTCCTGCTATGACGATAACGTTTCGGTAAGCGTTAAAAAATCATTAGGGAACTGAAAAAATCAAGCCCTCTGCTTCGGCAGGGGGCTTAAGTTTTCAAACGATATTAACTTTATTCAATATCAAGCTCGAGGGGCTTATCTATCTCATCGGAAACGTATTTGCCATTCTTTTTCCTTTGGCGAACGCACTCCGTTAATAGATATTCTATCTGCCCGTTAACCGAGCGAAAGTCGTCCTCTGCCCAAGCGGCAACCTCGTTATAGAGCTTTTCGGATAGCCTCAAGGGGATTTGTTTTTTCTCCGCCATTAGTATAAGCTTCCCGAATTAACGATGGGCTGAGCATCGTGATTTCCGCAAAGAACAACGAGGAGATTTGATACCATCGCGGCTTTTCTCTCTTCATCGAGATTGACGATTTCCTTCTCATTTAGCCTTTCGAGAGCCATTTCAACCATTCCGACAGCTCCGTCAACTATCATTTTTCTCGCATCGATAATGGCAGAAGCCTGCTGGCGCTGGAGCATAACCGCGGCAATTTCGGGAGCGTATGCCAAATAGGTTATTCTTGCTTCGATTATCTCGATTCCCGCTTCGTTGACTCTTTCTTGAATCTCGTTCTTGATTCTGTCCGCAACGATTTCACTCGAGCCGCGAAGGCTTCCTTCATCGGGAAGACCATCGCCTGTTGTATCAATGCCGGGAGCAACGTCATAAGGATAAATTCTAACAACGTTTCTCAGCGCGGTATCGCATTGCAAGGAGAGGTATTCCTTATAGTTATCAACGTTGAAAACCGCCTTTGCAGTGTCAACGATTTTCCAGGTAACCGCAATTCCGATTTCGATGGGGTTTCCGAGGCAATCGTTTATCTTTTGCTTATTGTTATTAAGGGTCATAACCTTCAATGAGATTTTGTTATTGAGCGCCGCCGCATTTAATTCGCCTGCGCCCAGTTTTACGGCCGCGCTTTTAACGTCTCCGCTTTGGCTGAGCTTTGTTTTTGCAGCAGGATTTATGCTAACGCAAAAAGGATTCACAAAATAAAAACCGTCGCCTTTAAGCGTTCCGATATATTTTCCGAACAGGGTTAAAACAAGCGCCTCTTGAGGCTTTAAAACTTTAAGCCCCGGAAGCGGAAGCCAGGATAGGCAAAGAATAATTACAGATATTATGAAAATAAAGGGGCTTTCTCCGTTTTCCATCAAAATGCCTCCATATATTACGCCTGCAAAAGAAGCGAGCATAATCAGAATGGTTAAAAGCAGAACGGACATTCCGTTTTTTCTTTTTCCTAAAACTTTTTCTTGCATAAAAAAACATCCTTTCATCTTGTGATATCAAAATGATATCATATTTCGGGGCGATTGTCAATATCTTTCGAAAAAAGAGGAATTAAAAGCAAAATATTGACAGAACAGAGCAAAAATATTGCATTAAATTAAGGCAAAAAACCTTGTATTTTTTTTATATTTATGGTATATTAATAATGCTTGTGAGAAATGGCGATGTAGCTCA
>JAZORV010000215.1:0-2253 GCA_045656785.1 Acutalibacteraceae bacterium
TGCATTTAAGCTTTGAAAGGAGTAATTAGTTATGACACTTCCCGAGAAAGTAGCATATATCAAAGGCCTTGCTGAAGGTCTTGAGCTTGGAGATAGCAAGCAGGAAAAGCTTTTAAAGGCTATCATTGATTGCTTGCAGGACGTTTCTGATTGCATCACAGATTGCGAAGACGATATCATCGATATCGGTGAGCAGCTTGATGAGGTTGATGAGGACCTCGCAAACCTCGAAGACGATTATTATAGCGAAGAAGACGATGAGGATGAGGAAGAGGAAACCTATTATGAGGTAACCTGCCCCAGCTGCAATGAAACCATCTGTCTTGATGAGCTCACCTTGCTTGATGGTGGCATTGAGTGCCCCAGCTGCGGCGAGGATCTCGAATTTGAATTCGATTGCGATTGCGGCGACTGCAGCGATTGCGATGCTTGCGAAGAAGAATAATTTTTAAAAGGCGGCTGCAGGTTTCAAAACTTTGCAGCCCCTCGTTTTTAGGTGAAACTTATGTTAAAAACCGAATGTGAAATTAAATTCTCAGAGATAGCTACCAGCGGAAAAACCGTTGCGATAATCGTTGCGGGCGGAAGCTCAAGCAGAATGCAGGGGATAGATAAGCAGTTTTGCCCTATTTCGGGTAAACCTGTTCTGTTGAGAACGCTCGAAGCCTTTAACGCTTGCGATTTTATCGATAGAATAGTTGTTGTCGGCAAAGATGATAGCCTTTTAAAAATTCAGAATCTTGTTGCTGATAATAAGCTCGAGAAGGTTTCGGATATCGTTGCGGGCGGAGGAAACAGAGCAGAATCGGTAAGGCGAGGCGTTGAAGCCTTGGGCGAGGATGCAGGTCTTTTACTTATCCATGATGGCGCAAGGCCTCTCATAACTGCCGAAATAATTGAATCGGTTAAAAATACTGCCGAGCTTTATGGTGCCGCCGCTCCGGGAGTTCCTCTTAAAGATACAATAAAGAAAATAGATCTATCGGGTAAAATCATTGAAACCCCTATGAGAGATACTCTTGTATCTATCCAAACACCCCAGGGATTTCGTTCGGAAATTTATAAAAAAGCGCTTCGAAATGCGGGAACGCTAACGGATAAAATAACCGACGACTGTATGCTGGTTGAAGCTATCGGAGAGAGCGTTTATATAGTTGACGGAAGCTATGAAAACATAAAAATAACTAATCCCATAGATGTAATTTTAGCTGAAACGATTCTCAAAGAAAGGGGAGAAGGAAAATGCGAATAGGCCATGGCTACGACGTTCATAAATTAGCTGAGGGCAGAAAGCTTATTTTAGGCGGAGTGGATATTCCTCATTCTGTCGGTCTTCTTGGTCATTCCGATGCTGACGTTTTGCTTCATGCAATAAGCGATGCGCTTCTTGGTGCTGCGGCTTTGGGAGATATCGGAAAGCATTTCCCTGATACTTCGGCTGAATTCGAGGGCATCGATTCGAGAATCCTTTTGAGAAGGGTTGTCGCCCTTATAAAATCGGAGGGATATAGCGTAATTAACGTTGATGCAACCGTTATTGCTCAGGCGCCCAAGCTTGCGCCGTTTATAGATGAAATGAGAGCAAATATAGCGGAGGACCTCGAAATTGAACTCGGATGCGTTAACGTTAAAGCAACAACCGAGGAGCATTTGGGCTTCACAGGGGAAAAACTTGGAATTTCCGCCCACGCAGTCTGCTTGATAGATTAATAAAATAACGCTTTAAAACATATATTTTCCCGAAAGGGGAATGATTTATGTTTGTTTTAAAGTTAAGATTATCTAAAAAGGGTATCGGAATTTTAGCACTTGCGCTCTCGTCTCTATTAGCCTTGTTTATTGCCCTTTTAGGGGCGCTTCCCGAAAGTCCAAAAGGTGATAGTCAAAGAGAAAGAAAGGCTTATATCTATTCATTAGGATATAGAATTGGAGAAGAGAGTAAAAAAGAAATAGTTATTCCCGAAAGCTTTGGAGCGCTTTATGAGAAGTATAATGCGCTTCAAAAAGAAGTCGGGATGGGATTAGAGGAATTTGCCGGCGAGAAGGCTATGCTGTATTCTTATAAGCTCGAAAATTTCTGCGAAAATGAAGCGTATATTAATTTCATAGTTTTAGAAGGAAGAGTTATTGGCGGAGATGTCTCAACGCTATATTCCGATGGATTTATGCTGCCTTTGGCATCAAAAGCTGAGAATTTAAAAGCAATAGAAGGAAATTGAAATGGAAATAAGGCTTGATAAGTTTTTAAGCGAT
>JAZORV010000216.1:0-3089 GCA_045656785.1 Acutalibacteraceae bacterium
TTAAGCAAATCTTTATCATTATAGTAGCCACTTTCAATTAACAATTCAATCCAATATTCACTTTCAGAACATTCTTTAAGAGCAATTTGTAATTTGGCAACAAAGTCTGCTTTTCCGTGCGCATAAAATGCCTCTCGAATATTAGCACCAATACTTGTTCCTGAACGTAAAAACTGATTGATAAGAGCGCTTTCGCATTTTATGTTTCTTAATTCCTTACACACTTTTATAACAGTGAGTGCAAATTCTTTAGACTTTATCATTAAAGGACTTTCAGTCATAACAACACACCTCTTATATTTATTATACTTTATATAAATTTAAAAAGCAAGGCAAAGCCTTGCAAAATACTTCTTCACTATTCACTATTACGTATTACTTGCCAAAATCGACAAAAAGAGAAGAGTGAAAAGTGAAGAGTTAATAGTGAAAAAGTAAAATCGACAAACCTCTGTTGAGATTTGTCGATTTTGGCGCGCTGGGAGGGACTCGAACCCCCGACCTTTTGGTTCGTAGCCAAACACTCTATCCGGCTGAGCTACCAGCGCATAAGCGGTTGTCTTTTTTGACCGCCATAGTATAATATCACAAAAACTTCAGCTTGTCAAGTGGTTTTTTGTTTTTTCATTTAATTAATTTCTTCGCTTTATTGGAGAGATGCTGTAATACTTTTTAAAAACTCGCGAAAAGTAGCTGTAATTATCATAGCCCAGGCTTTCGGCAACTTTCTTTAACGAGAGGTTATCGTTTTCGATGATGCTCTTTGCAATCGTCATTTTTCGCTCGTTGATATATTCGGTGATGGTTTTTCCGGTTTCTTTTTTGAAGAGGGAGGAAACATATTCCTTAGCTAAATTAACGTCGCGACTGACGTCCTCAAGGCTTATTCTTTGGTTGATATTTTTTTCGATATATTTGAAGATTTTTATAATATGCTCATTTCGGATTTTGAAATTTGAAAGCTCGAGCATTTCGTATAAAATATAGTCAAGAATGCTCTCAAGCTTTTCTTTGGAATAAAAAATATTAGAAAAATGGTTCTGCGGATAAACAGATGCAATTCTTTTTATCTCCTCGTTGATAATTCCTTCAAGGAAGGAATCAAGGGGGAGATCTTCGTTTAATCTGAAATTAAAGCTAACGTATTTTGTCTTTTGCTTGCCTTCCAATCTTTCTCTGAGAGTTCCGGGCTTTAAAAAGATGGCATCGTTATCTCTCATTACGATGGTTTTGCCATTGGCTTTATAAATCATTTCTCCTTTTATTATAAAAGTTAAATCGTAAAAATCGATGGTATGGGGAGGGATTTTGCTTATTTTATCTCGGGTGATATTAACAAAATGAAAAACATCTTTAACGATAGCCATAATTATCTTAAAGCTCCAATCTTAAAATAGTTTAAGTTTGCTAAAATCATAAAATGGTTTTTACACTTAAAAATAAAGGGATAATTAATTATATGAGATTAAATTTAAAAAGTCAAGCTTAAAATAATGAAAAAGAGGAGGCGAAATACCTCCTCTTAAGTATATTAAATTAGTGCTTTTCCAAAAATTCTTCAACAAAGCTTATCTGCTTTAAAACGGAAGCTTCGCCCGTGCCTCCTGCTGAAATTCTTTTGGAAACGCAGGTTTCAAGCTTAATTTCTTCATAAAGATCGCTTTCAAAAAGCGGGTCAATGGCTTTATATTCTTCGAGAGAAAGCTCGTCGAGAGTAAGCCCGCGCTTAATGCAAAGCGCAACCGTTGAGCCAACGATTTTATAAGCCGAGCGGAAGGGCATACCTTTTTTAACGAGGTAGTCCGCAAGGTCTGTGGCATTAATGAAGCCTTTGCCCGCCGCTTTATACATATTTTCGGGGATAGTTTTCATGGTATCAACCATCGGGGCGAAAACCTCTAAGCACATTTTAACAGTATCAATGCTATCAAAAATTGCTTCCTTATCCTCCTGCATATCCTTATTGTATGCAAGGGGAATGCCCTTAAGAGTTGTGAGAAGCGCCATGAGATTTCCGTAAACTCTGCCTGTTTTTCCGCGAACAAGCTCTGCCATATCGGGGTTCTTTTTCTGGGGCATAATGCTTGAGCCCGTAGTATAGGCATCGTTCAGTTCAATGAACTTAAATTCCCAGCTCGACCAAAGTATTATTTCTTCAGAAAAGCGAGATAGATGAGCCATAATAAGAGAAAAAGCGCTCATAAGCTCGATGCAGAAGTCGCGGTCGGAAACTCCATCGATGCTGTTAAGGGTTATGCCATCAAAGCCTAAGGCTTCGGCGGTCATATAGCGGTCGGTATCATAGGTCGTTCCCGCAAGAGCGCAGGAGCCGAGGGGAGAGAAATTCATTCTGCGCTTTGCATCCTCGAGCCTTTCAATGTCGCGAGAGAGCATCATCGCATAAGCAAGCAGATGATGGGCGAAGGTGATGGGCTGCGCTCTTTGAAGATGGGTATATCCCGGGCAAATGGTGTTGAGATTCTGCTTAGCTTGAGAATTTATCGCCTTTAAAAGCTCCTTTAAAAGCGAGATTATTTCTTCTGCTTCATCGCGTAGATAAAGCCTAATATCAACCGCAACCTGATCGTTTCTGCTTCTTGCGGTGTGCAACTTTTTGCCAACGTCCCCGAGCCTTTTTGTCAGCACGGATTCAACGAACATATGAATATCCTCAGCCGCCATATCGATTTCGAGCGCGCCCGAATCAATATCCTTCAAAATGTCATCGAGACCTGCTATAAGCTCTTCGCTCTCATCAGCTGATATAATGCCTTTTGCCGCAAGCATTGCTGCATGCGCCATAGAGCCCTTGATATCCTGCTTATACATTCTTTTGTCAAAACGGATGGAAGAATTGAAATCATCGGCAATGGCGTCTACCTTGCCTGACGTCCTTCCTGCCCACATTTTTTCAGCCATAATAACACCTTTTTATGATTAATATTAAAAGTAACAAAATAGGGGCGAAGTCTTATCGCCCCTATTAAATTATTAGTCGATATTGTTTTGCTTTTTCATCTTAGCCATAACCTTTACGGGCAATCCGTAAAGATTAATGAAGCCCTGAGAATCTTTCTGATCGTAAACGT
>JAZORV010000217.1:0-3724 GCA_045656785.1 Acutalibacteraceae bacterium
TCTTTAAAATCAGGTTCGGATTATCCGCGTTTGCTTAACCGAAAGTGAGGACGACTGATGCCAAGATTTTTCAGCGAGAATTTTTCCGAAACAAAAGCGATAACCGGAGAAGATGCACACCATATTTCGAAGGTTTTAAGAGCCTCTGTCGGCGACGAAATCACCGTTTGCGATACCAAAGGCGTTGACTATCTCTGCCAAATCGCAGATATAAAAAACGGAGAAATCTCCCTTAATATAATAGAAGAAAAAAAGAGCGACAGCGAGCCTAATATCGCTATAACCCTTTATCAATGTATGCCGAAATCGGATAAGCTCGAAACGGTGGCTCAAAAATCGATCGAGCTCGGAGTTTTTCGTATTGTTCCTGTTTTATCTTCAAGATGCGTTTCCAGGCCCGATGAAAAATCGGCAAAAAAGAAGGTGGATAGGCTTAACAAGATAGCCGAAGCCGCCGCGAAGCAATCGGGAAGAGGAATTATCCCCGAGGTTTCAAATTTAATTCCCTTTGATTCGCTTTTAAAGGAAATAAAAAACCACAAGCTATCCATCGTTTTTTATGAGCTCGGCGGAGAGCCCTTGAGAGGTCTTATTAAAGAGGGTGCTGATGATATCGCAATAATTATCGGCCCCGAAGGCGGATTTTCAAGCGAGGAAATCGAAAAGCTGAATGCCGCAGGTGCAATATCCGCCACCCTCGGCAAGCGGATTTTAAGAACCGAAACCGCCCCTCTTGCCGCCATTTCCGCCATTATGCTTTTAAGCGGAAATCTTGAATAACAAAAAATTTTAAAGGAGATATAAAAATGCAAGCAAAACAATTAAGAACACCCGCAGCGGGAGATACCGTTGCAACAATTTCAACAAACCATGGAGATATCAAAATTCTGATGCTCCCTGAATATGCCCCTAAAGCGGTTGAGAATTTTCTCACCCACGCTGAAAATGGCTATTACAACGGCCTTATTTTCCATAGAATCATCAAAGATTTTATGATTCAGGGCGGCGACCCAACAGGAACAGGTTGTGGCGGAGAATCAATCTTTGGCAGAGCCTTCCCCGACGAATTCGACCCTCAAGCACATAATCTTCGCGGAGCACTTTCTATGGCAAACTCGGGTCCCAATACTAACGGAAGCCAGTTTTTCATCGTTGAGGCAAGCGAAGTGCCCGGTGGTATGCTCGAGCAGATGAAGGGTATGCCCGAAGCTTTCCCCGCGGAAATAGTTGAAGCTTACGAAAAAATGGGCGGAACTCCCTGGCTCGATTTCAGACACACCGTTTTCGGTCAGGTTTGCGAGGGCATGGATATAGTTGAAAAAATCGCCTCCGTTAAATGCGGTGCAGGTGACAGACCTTTAGAGGACGTTGTTATCAATGGTATCACAATCGAAAAATTATGATGATTTTTATGAGGTCATCTTTGCCCAATTAGAGGGGCTTACTCCCCTTTCGGGCGATTGCGGCGAGCTTTGCGATAAGGCTTGCTGCAAGGGAGATGAAAAAACGGGTATGCGCCTATTCCCCAATGAGCCCTCCACTCTTAAAATAATTGAAGCAGAAGGGGGCTTGCTTGCGGTTTGCGGCGGCTCTTGCGAACGCTTTAAAAGACCTCTTTCTTGCAGAATATTCCCATTTTTCCCGACTATCGATGAAAAGGGGCGAATCAAAGTCAAGATAGATATGCGAGCCTATCGCCTTTGCCCTTTGGCGGAAAACAGCGAAAGCATCCGCTTTGATAAGGACTTTTTAAGGGCGGTAAGACGGGTTGGCAGACTTCTCTCTCGCGACCCCGAATGTTTAGAATTTTTAAAGGAAATTTCCGAGGAAATCTCCCAGCTCGAAAAGCTATACGGCGAAGCTCCTGAATTCTCAAAGAGAAAATAAGAAAAAGGCGGAGAGCGCCCTAAAGGATAGAAAACCTGAAAAGGCAACTTTTTGCAATCTAATACGTTGAAAATCCACGGTATGCGCCAAGCATTACCGTGGATTTTTGCTTTATATTCTGAAATATTTTTTTGTTTCTTCTCTGATAATCCCCGAAAGCCAAGGGTTAAGGCAGCCGCCTTCAATGCGCCAGACCCAGTTGCCTGAATCTGTTGAAGGGGTGTTGATTCTCGCTTCCGAGCCGAGGCCCATAAAATCCTGCATACTGAGAATACAGGTTTCGGCAGGGCTTGCAAGAGCCGCCTTTATCATACCCCAGTTGCATCCCTCCTCCATGCTTAACCGCAGATACTTTTTGCAGAACTCGGTTGTTTCCTCTTCCTCTTCTGAAAACCAACCTTCGATGGTGTTGTTATCATGAGTTCCGGTATAAACAACGGAATTTTTCTCGATATTATGAGGCAGATATCGGCTCTCCTCCTCGGGAGAAAATGCAAACTGCAAAACAACCATTCCGGGATAGCCCGTTTTTTTGAGAAGTTTTTCAACGCTTTCGGTTAAAATACCTAAATCCTCAGCAATTATTTTAACCTCTCCGAGCTCCTCCCTTATTCTTTTAAAAAGGGCGATACCGGGGCCTTTTTTCCATTTGCCCGCTTTGGCGCTTATGGCGTCTGCCGGAATAGAAAAATATTCATCAAAGGCTCTGAAATGGTCAATTCTCACAATATCAAAAAGCTTTGCATTGGTTCTTATTCTTCTTATCCACCAATCATATTTATCCTTTTTCATATAATTCCAATCGTATAAAGGATTTCCCCAAAGCTGTCCATCCTCCGAAAATGCATCGGGCGGAACTCCTGCAACCGAAGCAAGCCTACCGTTTTTATCGAGCTGAAATTGCTCGGGCTGAGCCCAAACGTCGGCGCTATCACGAGCAGTATAAATAGGGATATCTCCGATTATCGAAACTCCGTTTTTATTGGCATAGGCCTTTATTTCCTGCCATTGTTCAAAGAACCAAAATTGCAGAGTTTTATAAAATTCAACGTCATGCTCAAGCTCTTTTTTAGCCTTTTTTAAGGCTTCGGGTTCTCTTTTACGAAGTGGCTCCTCCCAAAGGTAAAAGTCGCACCCTTGCTCCCTATCCTTTATCGCCATAAAGAGGGCATAATCCTCGAGCCAGGCGGCGTTTTCCTTTTGGAAGCACTCGTATTTTTTATTGGGAGAAAATCGAGAAAAAGCCTTCTTAAATAAAGGATATCTCGTTTTAAAAAGCTCACCATAATTAATTTCGCCCGAAGTTTTATGCTCCTCGAGCTCGGAAGGCTCTAAAAGCCCCTCGTTTGCCAGCTCATCAAGGTCGATAAAATACGGATTTCCTGCAAAGGAGGAGAAGGATTGATAGGGCGAATCGCCAAAGCCTGTATGCCCTATGGGGAGGATTTGCCAGAAGCTCTGCCCCGCCTCCTTCAAAAAATCAACAAAGCCCTTTGCCGCCTTTCCGAGAGTTCCTATTCCATAGGGGGAAGGCAGAGAAAATATGGGCATTAAAATTCCGCTTTTTCTCATTCTATTTCCTTTCCTGAGAGCTGCATACCGCCCTCAAAAGACCGATATAAATATATTAATATAACTTTTATGATTAGTCAACAGAAATTTATTTCCGTTTTTTTGAAGGAGGGCGCTAAATTTTGGCAGAGCTTTTAAATACAATCCATTCATATCTTTGGGAAATTTTTGCGGTTTTTCTCATTCTTTTTTCGGGAATTTATTTAAGCTTCAAAACGAGATTTATTCAGCTTCGAGGCTTTAAAACAGGGCTGAAGCTCGCCTT
>JAZORV010000218.1:0-3247 GCA_045656785.1 Acutalibacteraceae bacterium
CATGGCTACGATCCGACTTGGGTATTTTTTGGCAATTTGCTCTTGTATTTAGCGCTATTCGGTGATATAATAGATTTATATTTATGCAGTTTTTCCAAGAAAGGATGACTTTTTATGAGTAAGGAAAAATTTTATATAACAACTGCGATTGCCTATACCTCCAGAAAGCCCCATATTGGCAACACCTATGATGTTGTTCTTGCTGATATGATTGCAAGATATAAGAGAAAAATGGGCTTCGACGTCCTTTTCCAAACCGGCTCGGACGAGCATGGCCAGAAAATCGAAGAATATGCCAACGCTCAGGGCATCAGCCCCAAGGCTTATGTTGATGGTATTTCAGGGGAGATAAAGAACGTTTGGGATTCTATGAACACCACCTATGATAAGTTTATCAGAACCACTGACGATTATCATGAAAAGGTTGTTCAAAAGATTTTCAAAAAGCTTTATGACAAAGGCGATATTTATAAGAGCGAATATGAGGGAAAATATTGCGTTCCCTGCGAATCCTTCTTCACATCCTCTCAGCTTGTTGACGGCAAATGCCCCGACTGCGGAAGAGATTGCATCGATGCTAAAGAAGAGGCTTATTTCTTGAAGCTTTCAAAATATCAGGATCAGCTCCTTCGCTATTATGAGGAGAATCCCGATTTTATAAAGCCCGATTCGAGAAGAAATGAAATGATCAATAACTTCTTAAAGCCCGGTCTTCAGGATCTCTGCGTTTCTCGTTCCTCTTTCAAATGGGGGGTTCCCGTTTCCTTCGATGAAAAGCACGTTATCTACGTTTGGATAGATGCGCTTTCAAACTATATCACCGGCGCAGGCTACGATCCCGACGGAAGCTCGGACACCTATAAGAAATATTGGCCTGCTGATCTTCACGTTATCGGAAAGGATATCGTAAGATTCCATACCATCTATTGGCCGATTATCCTTATGGCTCTCGGAGAGCCCTTGCCAAAGCAGGTTTTGGGTCATCCCTGGATGCTTTTTGCGGAGGATAAAATGTCTAAATCCAAGGGCAACGTTATCTATGCTGACGACCTTGCCAATATGTTTGGCGTTGATGCTGTTAGATACTATCTCCTCTCCGAAATGCCTTATGCTCAGGACGGAAACATCACCTATGAAAGCTTTATGCTGAGATATAATTCCGACCTTGCAAACACCCTCGGAAACCTTGTTAACAGATCTATCGCGATGACAAACAAATATTTCGGTGGCTCTGTTTCCAAATGTGCGCCCGATGGCGAGTTCGACATGAGCCTCATAGCGGATGCTAAGGCTACCATCGAAAAATACTATGAGCTTATGGATGCTTATAGAAACGCAGATGCTATGGATCTTATCATTTCCTTTGCTAAGCATTGCAATAAATATATCGACGAAACTGCTCCTTGGGTGCTTGCGAAATCCGAAGAGGACAAACCAAGGCTCGAAGCTGTTATGTATAACCTTTTAGAGTCCATAAGGCTCATTGCTTCCCTCTTTGAGCCCGCTATGCCCGACTGCTCGAAGAAAATTTTTGAGCAGCTTAACAATAGCGAAAACACCCTCGAATTTGGCATCACCGATGGCTTCTCTGTCGGCTCCGCTTCTCCCCTTTTCGCAAGAATAGATACAGAAAAGGTTTTGGCAGAGCTTGAAGAAAAGCGTCAGGCTCAAATTAAGGAAGCCGAGGCCGAAGAAGCGCGCAAAAACAACCTCGTAACGATGGAACAAATCGGTATCGAGGATTTCATGAAGGTTGAATTAAGAACCGCTAAAATCAAGGCTTGCGAGCCGGTTAAAAAGGCGAAGAAGCTCCTTAAATTAACCCTCGACGATGGCTCAGGAGAGGATAGAATCGTGGCATCGGGCATTGCAAAATGGTATAAGCCCGAGGACCTTATTGGAAAGACCATCGTTCTTGTTGCCAACCTCAAGCCCGCTATTCTTTGCGGGGTCGAGAGCAATGGTATGATTCTTGCAGCAGAGGTTGCAGAGGATGATGTTAGAGTTCTTTTCCTTGAGGATATGCCTGCGGGATGCAAGGTGAGATAAAATGACGGATGCTTTGAAGGATTTTCCAAGGCTTTCAGGCATTTTCGACACCCATTCGCACTATGATGATGAAAAATTCAGCGATATAAGAGAAGAGCTCCTTTCGGGGCTCTTTGATTTAGGGCTCGAAGGAATTATCACATGCGGATGTGATAATAGTTCAAGCGAAAATGCGATAAAGCTATCGGAAAAATATGATAAAATATATGCGGCAGTTGGCTTCCATCCCGAAAATTTAGAGGATGAGGAACCAAATCTCGAAAAAATTGAAGAAATGCTAAAGAATAAAAAGGTTGTGGCTCTCGGCGAAATCGGGCTCGATTATCATTGGGATACCCCAAAAGACCGCCAGCACAAATGGTTTCGCGCGCAATTAGAGCTCGCGCAGAAAACCGATATGCCCGTTATTATTCACGACCGCGAAGCCCATGGCGATACCCTCGATTTTTTGAAAGAGTTTCGTCCCAAAGGCGTTCTTCATTGCTTCTCGGGAAGCAATGAAATGGCAAAAGAGGTTTTGAAATTAGGGCTTTATATCGGAGTTGGAGGGGTTGTTACCTTCAAGAATGCGAGAAAGACGGTTGAGGTTGTTGAAGCGATGCCCCTTGATAGACTATTGCTCGAAACTGATTGCCCATATCTTGCGCCCGAGCCCTTTAGAGGCAAACTTTGCCATTCGGGGCATATCGCATTTACTGCAGAGAAAATTGCAGAAATAAAGGGCGTTTCGGCAGAGGAAATCCGAAAGGTTTCCTTCCAAAATGCAAAAACGCTTTTTGGGATATAAGATAATAAAAATTCAATTTTATCGCTTAATCTATAATGCAAAACAGAGGAGAGTTTCTCCTCTGTTTTGCATTTTATGGTTATTGTGAGCGATTGTAGGGGCGATCGAAATCAGCCGACAGATAACAGATTTCAGCCGACAGACAACAGACAACAGATTGCAAACAACAGCCAATATAAATCCTAACTCTGTGAAATCAGCCTTCTGATTTCAGACGGCAGATGTCAGATAAGATAAATCCTAACTCTGCGAAATCAGCCATCAGATTTCAGACGACAGATAAGATGAATACTGAATCTATTATAAAATCCAAAGCGAATCTCAAACCCCGCCTACCTCTGTCGGTCAAACTAAAGCGAACCTCAGATCCGTGGCTCCCCTTGCGAGGGGAGCTGGATTTTTTGCCCTAAA
>JAZORV010000219.1:0-18726 GCA_045656785.1 Acutalibacteraceae bacterium
GCTATCCCAACAGATATTTGCGATTGGGCGAAGGAAACGTTTACTCCGGCCTCTATGACAGCTTAAACAAGGCTTATTTCTATTATAATGATAAGCCCCGCTGGATTACAGAGTATTATACCACCAGCAAGGATATCCCCGCTCCTACAAACGACGATTCCGGTTATGATTGGGAAGGCGCATTCGGCGGTTGGAAATGCTCCATGGGCGCCTATGTTACTGCGTCTGCTCACAATGGCTTTAGCGGACTCTTTAAGTGGTCCTGGGTTGGTGGATACCTCCTCGATCCTTTGAAATTCGACCCTGCAGACGGCCCCTCCTCCAACTGGATGCGCGTTAAGGGAAAAGGCGCAGAGAAGGTTGATTTGGTTCACTATTCCTTCTATCAGGAATCCTTGTTCAATACCTACGTTAAGCATAATTCCAACGTTCATCATATCGAATGGACAGGTACGGACATTCGTCCCGTTGCCTTCACTTCGAAAGATGGCAAGGACTTTACCCTCTTTGTTGAAACCAACGAGGGAAGCACCGAGAAGGACTTAAAGGTTAACCTTAAGAAGTCCCTCGGCGGCAGAACTATCTATGTTTTCCGCTTCGATTGGAACATTGAAAAGAACGCTCAGGCAACCGTTCCCGCTTGTATCGATACAATTGAGAACGTTGGCACAAGCTTCTCTTATCATACAGATGATCTTTACGGAGATTACTATTTCACAACCTATAAGCCGATTCAGTCTCTCGAGGTTTATGAGCCCGGAACAGAAAACGACAGAGTTTATACCTTCGTTCAGAAGAATGGCTCCGTTTCTATCGAGCCTCGCTTCGTTGAGAACGTTGGAATCAGCGCTCCCGCAGTATCCAATGCAACAATCGGTTGGGAAATCAAATACTATTCTGAGGCCGCAGTTAAGGTAAATGGTGTTGAGCAGCAGATCGTTCGCCGCGAAAAGATCGCAGGCGCCGATATGGGTAGCATCACAGTTGCCTCAAATGGTGTTGCAACCTATACTCCTCCTGCAGATGCAAAAGGCGGAGATATTATCGCTGTTCGCGCATACTATAAGAATGATCCCGACAGATTCGCATCCACAATAATCGAAATCGAAAGATAAAGAAAGGAGAGATGATTAAATGAAAAACTATAATAGAATTTCTAAAAGACTTCTTGCATGCTTGCTTACTCTTGCGATGATCGTCTCTGCTTTCTCGGGCGCATTTGGAATTATTTCCTCCGCGCTCACAGAAGGAACAGATTATACAATCAGCAACTCAACAAGCGTTTCTTCCGATACCGTAACTAAGGGCGCTGCAACCATCAAGTTTTATGACGGAACAAATTATAATACCATTTCCGGTCAGAATCCCAGCGCTATTAACGATGGTAATTTCGCAAGCTCCAGCCAGTTTGAGGCTTTTTATGCTCAGGCTCCCTTCTTTAGTCTTAAAGATGGTTGCCAAATATCCGATAAGACATATTCTTCTATCGACCAATGGTATGTTGGCGGCGAAAGATACTTAGATGTTATCCTTCCCTTGGAGGATAATGCGTCTATCGAAAATATCGTTCTCGTTAATCATAGCAACGCAAACCTTATGATAGGTAACTTCGAGGTTTATGCTTCTGATTCTCCAGAAACTCTTTTCAATGGCGCAAACCTTATTAAAGATGTTGATAACAAAACCGCTAAGCAGCAGGTTTATAATTTCACCTTCGCTGAAGGCAAGGAGTTAACGGGCAAAAAGTATGTTGGTTTGAGAATCACCAATCCCGTAACCGACGTTAGCGAATCCGCTCTCGGCGGCCTTATTTCATCTAACAACTGCAACATTATTTATACCCGTTTATTTGAGTTCAACGTTTTCGGAACCGCAGTTAAGACCGAATTCAAAGCGGTTATCGAGGATAATCGTCAGGAGATGCCCTCCAACATTGATAGCATCGCTGTTTCTTCGCTTGAAAGCAAGTTCTATAAAGATGGCGTTGAAACATTTTCTGCATCCAATAGCTCAAATTCTAATCTTAATAACATGATAGATGGCAGTGTGAGCGAGGAAGGTCAGTTTATGCATGGAGACTTCCTTTGCACCTATTTCGATATGGATACAGGCGTTGAGCATAGCACAGATGGTAAGTATTACCAGGACTTCATCTATACCATTAAGAAAGACTTCGTTATCAATGATATCGTTGTTATAAACCATGAAACTGCCGACCTCAAAACCGGCAAATATAAGATATTCTTCAGCAATGATAAGGATACTCTTTTCTCAAATCCTGAAAAGTCCTTCCTTTATGAGAATACCGGCAACTATCGTCGCCAGGTGATCGAGGTAAATGGTGAGGAAGGCTTTAGCTATAAATATGCAGGTGTCAGAGTTATCGATCCTGTTCAGGATATAGCTAATTTCGGCCGTCCTCCTGAATATGCCGTTGTAAGAGTGTTCGAGCTCAATTTCTATGGAAGCTCAACTTCTTCCTCTTCGGAAATTGCAACAACCGTTACCAAGGATAACAACACAACCCTCCCTGCAGGTGATAACATCGTTGCAGGTATGGTTCCGAACAGTGTTCATTATGCTGATGGCGCAAAGGTTGGCGAAGCATATAACACAATCACCGCAAGCGCCAGCGATGCAGACCCCACAACATTGGTTCACACAGGTGGCAACGCTTTGTGTGCTGTTGCTGATGGCTCGGGAATTAAGTTCTTAACCGAGGCTGATGGCTGTTATACAGACCTTTATTATAACCTCGGCGCAAAAGCCACAATTTCATCAGTTCTTATCTTCAACCATTCTGATTCCAGAATAAGAATGAACGAATTTAAGCTTTATGTTTCCGATTCCGAGGCTGAGCTTTATAAATCCGCTTCCTTTGTTGGAACCTATTCCACCGAAGGCAAGCTCAGAAATGTTATCGAATTTGATACCCCCGTTAAGGGCAAATATGTTGGTATCAGAGCAACCGACGTAACATTCAATAAAACCTGGACCACTACTCCCGGTAATGTTTATCTCCGCCTTGCAGACTTCTGCGTGTTCGGTGAGAAACCTGTTATAAGCAACAAGATTACCCTCGCTTCTTCCAATAATGATGCAACCTGCATTTTGGATAAAACAGGTGCTGTTTCTTCTATGAAGCAGTATTATATCAATCCCACTACCGGAACTCGCGAGCCAACCGGCACTTATACAACAGCTCTTGATGAAAACAACCAGACAAGATCTGCTCTCGATGTTTTAACAGATAACGTTATGAATAAAGAGGTTGAGTTCTCTTCTGCTAAGTTTGCAGTTGGAAACACCCTTTATACAGATGGTACAGCAGCTCTCGATATCGTTTATGCCCTCGATGGCAGAACCGATATTTCGGATATCGTTGTTGTAAACCATAAGGATAACGTTTGGAAGTCCTCCTATGATCTTTATATGTCTGATAGCGAGGCAACCCTCTTCGATGAAGAGAATAAGGTATATTCCTTCGAAAACTTCGATTCAAAGGAAAGAACTCAGCACTATACAGCTAAAGACATGAGCTTTAGATACGTTGGTATGAGAGTTTTTGCCGCTACAACCGTTAAGGAATTCGGCCAGGTTGGTTATGCCGCATCGGTTATTTATCCCCGTATCTTCCAGTTCAACGTTTACGGTGAAAAATCTGCAAACCAGAGCCTTGCAAATATCAAGGAAGCCGATTCTACCGCTATTCCCGAGGGAACAAGCGTTGTAACCTCTGCTTCTGCCAAGTATTACAATGGCTCGGCTTCTGCCGATTCAGCTCTTGCAAATGCTGATTACCTCTTCGATGAGGATATCGCAACCGCAGGCAACGTATTCACCGCTGATGCTTCTGCTAAATTAACTGCAGATAGCGGAAAATACTATGACCTTATCTTAAAGCTTACCCGTACTTCTGTTGTTAACGATATCTTCGTGTTTGCTGATGCAAACCCCGATAACTATCCTCAGAAGTATAAGGTATATGCTTCAACAAACCTCAATAAGCTCTTCGATGATGAATCTCTCATCGCAGAATATGAGAACGTTAATTCCAAGCGCGCTCAGACCTTCTCCGTGCCTTCCATCAGCGCAACTCACGTTGCTATCCGCGTTTATTCCGCAGGAAAGAACGCTGATTCCGTTCTCAAGCTTCTTGAGTTTAACGTGTTTGGTACACCCGGCGAGGTTATTGATGACAGCGTTGATGCAGGAACATATATTCCTGAAAACAACTTCCTCCTCAACATGATGCCCGCCGTTGAATACACCACAGCGGTCGACAAATACGGAAGAAGCCCCTTCAATGCAGCCTCCATCACCGATGGCGATGCTGAAAATGCTCTCTGGCATATAGGCGCTTTCTCCGACACCCTTGGCAAGGAATTCGTTCAGAAGAATCCTTCTACCGGCCTTTGGGAAGTTAAGGTTGATGGTACCGTTTATTGCGACGTTTCCTTCGATCTTGGCGGAACAGCAACCCTCGATAAGGTTTATGTTGCTCACCATAGCGGCCTGCAGATCAGAACAAAGTGGTTCTCAGTTTATGCTTCTACCGATAGAGCAACCCTTTATAACGAAGAAAACCTTATTAAAGAGGTTAAAAATAACAGTGGCTTCAGAGCAAACCTCATCGCTCTCGATACTCCCTTAGAGGGCATCAGAGCAATTGGTATCAGAATCTATGATCCTTGCTTCGATTATACAAGCGGAACCTGCGCTCTCAATCAGGATGAGCTTAACCAGGGTATCACAACTCATAACAACATCTATCCTCGTCTTGCAGAAATCGCAGCTTGCGGTTCTTTCGAGAAGGATCCCTTCGTTATTCAGAAGGAAACCACCCTTACAAACACTATTATTCCTTCAGAATTCGATATAAAAGAAGAAGAAAATCTTTCTAAGAACGTTGTTATCAGCGGTAAATTTGTTGATACCTATACCGGCACGTCTTCAGCCGCTGCATATAATAAGCCTCAGAATCTTAACGATGGCATTCTCACAAACGAATGCGAGGTTACTAACAGATTCGCCGCATTCGAAAACGGCTCTGCGAAGTATTATAATCTCGAGGGCAGATATTATCTCGAGATGCGTTATGACTTCCAGCAGCCGGCAAATCTCAAGTATCTCGTTCTTGCTAACCACTCGTCTGCCGAGCTTGTAACCGGTAAATTCGAAGTGTTTACTGGCAACGAGTATGAAACCATCTATGATTCTCCCGCTTATGTTGAGGTTAATAATATCGAGCAATATAAAGCAGGAAAATCAGCTCGCGTTAACATCATCACCTTCGATGAAACTGTTGAGCCCGCAAGATACGTTATCGTTAGAATCTGGGATCCTGTCTGCGCAACCGAAGTAGGAAGCGCAATGTGTACGGATACCACAAACAACATCTATCCTCGTATCTTCGAATACTCGGTATACGGAAAGTATGTTGATCCAAACTTTGTTCCCGAGGGTCCGAAGGAGTATCCGACCACCGAAGGTGTTGACCTTTCCACCATTGAAAATATCTATGGCGTGAACCTTATTAAGGGTCAGGCAATCGGCCTTATTTCGGGCGGAATCAGAAAGGGTAATTCCGTTGAAGAGAAGAAGGGCATTAACGCTCTTTATGACGTTATCAACAAGGATGGCACAGGCACAATGCACTGCGACATTGGTGGCGGTATCCCAGAGCATACTTCAGAAGGCAAGCCCCTTGATTTCTTCTGGAAATTAGGAAATCTCCCCGAAAAGCCTGATATCTATAGGGTTAATGGCTTCGCATTCCAGGGTATTTCCTCTAACAGCACTCCTTACTACCAGTCTCACTATGCAATCTACGTTGCAGAAGAGCAGGAAGACCTCTGGCTCGATTCAAGCCGCGTGTTCGAATATAATGCAGCTACCGGCTCTGATAAGATCCAGAAGGGTGTTATCTATGAGTTCCCGAAGGATAAAGCTGTCCTTGGTAACTACATTGGTATGAGAATCTATAAGAGCGTTTATACCGCTACTCAGCACGTTTATCCTCGTATTTCCTTCTTCCACGTTTGGGGTGAAGGCGGCGAGGTTATAGGATATCCCGGCAACTTGGCTGAGAATATGCCTATCAACCCGAACTACATTGACGGTAGCGAGAAGACAGAGATCTCTGAATCTAATCTCTCGGCTAAGGAAACTGCTAACTTAACAGATTCTAATGAAAAGACTTCTGCTAAGATTAGCACAAACGGCAAGGATATCGAGCTTCTTTATAACCTCTGCGGAGATATGAAGATCGATAGCATCTGGGCTTCTGCGCTTATTAACAGTGGTTCAGGCTTCAAGAAGATGAAGGTTTATGCTTCTGATTCCTGGGGCGGTGTTAACGATGAAAGCTCCCTTATCTGGACCTATGACGTTGGCTCCAAGAAGGGAACAGTTAAGCCCGAAAAGACCTTTAAGAAACAGCTCAAAGCAAGATATATCCGCTTCTTATTTGAGGATACTAAGGATACTCTCGTTATTAATGAGATCTATGTAAATGGTCTTGATAATCAGAAGAATAAGACCCGTACTCTTACCAATAACAGCACTGAGAGCGATATCACCATTCAGAAGATTAACCTCAAAACAGGCGATAAGAGCTATATCAACCCTGCAAAGGTTGGCGCGATTATCGATAGCGATGCAAGAAGCAGCTTGGAGATCCGTGATGGCGGTATCGTTGGAGAAAACACCTATGAGATTACTCTCGCATTCACCGATCTCAGAACCATCTCTCGAATCCAGCTCAATTTCCCGAAATATTTCGAGCAATATTGGGCAAAGAAGATAAACGTTTATATTTATGAAACCTTTGAAGCTTCAACGGATAAGAGCGTTAAGCCTACCTTCGTTGTTAAAGCAAAGGATGTTAATAAAGATGGCGTTTACGCTAAGCAGCTTCGCCCTGTTCTCGGAAGATTTATAAAGCTCGAGTTTGTTGATTTCAATAAGAATGAGATTTATATAAACGAGGATGGCAAGCAAGAAATCGTAACGCTCTTTAACGATATCAAAGTTACCGGAACAAAGGTTAAGGGTATGAATGCGGATGAAACCACAACAGCCCTCGTTGACCTTACCGATGCTAATTCTATCGGCGGTGTTATCGTAAACCGTCTTGACCTTAACGATATCTTTACTGATGCAGTTTCCGTTAAGCTCACTCCCGAAAAAGCAACTAACTGGCAGATGCTCGATCTCCAGACAGTTCCTTATCTCGAGGTTGTTAAGAAGACCAACTATAAGGTTGAGATCCTCGATCTTTATGGCAATCCTGTTAATAACTTCGGCGGAAGAACCTTGACTATGAAAATGAAGCTCCCCTCGGGCGCTGACGGCTCCAAGTATATGATTGGTGATGCTTCTGAAAGAGCTTCCATGACAGGTCTTGATTCCTATGCAGTTAACGGCTACGTTTACGCTAACTACACCTGGAAGCCCGGCAAGGATAATAAGATCGCCCTTCTCAAGATGACCACCGAGGAAGATCCTTATTGGGATACCATCGGCGAGCGTGAAGACTTCTCAGAAGGCGTTATCAGAGATCCTCTTAAGGAGATGTATCCTGATTCTATTATCACAACCGACCATCGCTTCATCGTAACAGGCGTTTACGATACCTTCAAGAGCGGAACCAAGTTCACCGCAACCGATATTTCTTATACGGTTGACGAAAGCGTTCTCAGAGCTGCTTTAGAGCTTGACCCAACTAAGGTTGTTGCTGTAGCTTATGATATGGAGCTTACGAATCAGGGAGCTCAGTATGACCTCAACGGAAACTTCGTTGAAATCACAATGAATCTCCCCGCATTCCTCTATAATAACTACACCGATTTCGTTATGGTTCATATCGATGAAACCGGTTATGCTACAATGCCTTGGAGTGGCGTTGACTTTATGGATGATAAGGTCTTCAGATTCCAGACAGATTCCTTCAGCAAGTTCGTTATCCTCGCAAACCGTAACGATGGCGATTTCGTTGCCACTGATATGGATAATAACGGCGTAAGCCCTGAGACAGGCGAAAGCTTCGGCTCCGTTGCCGCTGCTCTCCTTTCTCTCGCAGCTGCTGCCTACGTTGCAATGAACTTCAGAAAGAAGAAGGAAGAAAACTAATAAGCTATAAGCTCATTAGAAATCCAAACTAAACAAAGCAGAGCAAGCTTCGGCTTGCTCTGCTATTGTTTTTGGTATAATTTAAAGATAAAAAGGGAATTAGGCTTGCCAAAAAGGGGAAAGAGTGTTATAATAATATCCGCAAATTTTAAGGGAGGAGGGCGCACATGAGCATTTATAGGAGAGCGTTTATCTCAACTGCCCCCGTTTTTGCGGGTTATCTTGTGCTCGGAATGGGCTGTGGCATTGTTTTAAGCTCGGCGGGATATAATTTCGTTTGGGCAATTTTTATGAGCATTTTTATGTATGCAGGCTCGGGTCAGTATCTTGCGGCGGAGCTTATGGCTTCTTCCGCAACCTTTGTTACAACCGCTATCGCAACCCTGCTCGTCCAAGCCCGCCATCTTTTCTATGGCATCTCCCTTTTGGAGAAATACAAGGGCGCAGGCTTCAAGAAATTTTATATGATTCATGCCTTAACCGATGAAACCTATTCTTTGGTAACAACAACCCCTCTCCCCGAGGGAGTTGACCGCCATAAGTATTATTTTCTGGTATCCCTTTTCGACCATATCTATTGGATTTTGGGCAATACCATCGGCGCGCTGGTTGGAACCTATATCGATTTTAATACAAAGGGCGTTGAGTTCGCCTTAACTGCTCTCTTCGTTTCGATTTTTACAGACCAATGGATGACTCGGCAGGATAGATTTTCCGCCCTTATCGGAATTTTCTCAACAGTTCTCTGCCTTCTTATCTTCGGAAGCGAAAACTTCCTTATCCCAACGATGGCGCTTATAATCATTCTTCTGCTTTCAACAAAGCGCTTGAGAAAGGGGGAGAAGGATGCCTGATTTTATTGATACTCATGCCCTGATTATTGTCGGAATCATGTCCCTTATCACCCTTGTTTTAAGGGTGTTGCCGTTTCTGCTTTTCGGCGGAAAAAGAAAGGTTCCCGAAATAGTTTTGTGGCTCGGGCGAGTGCTTCCGCCCGCAGTTATAGGAATGCTTCTCATATATTGCTTTAAGGACGTCTCCTTCGCCTCTGCCCCATTCGGGCTTCCCGAATTGATAGCGGCGGCGGTGGTTGTGCTCTTGCATTTATGGAAGCGAAACTCCCTTTTAAGCGTTGGGGGAGGAACAATTTGCTATATGCTGTTAGTTCAGTTTGTATTTATTTAGCGAGGTAAGAAAAATGTCGAAATATTTAGAAAAAGCAAAGGAATTTCATAAAAAAGGCTTTAATTGCGCGCAGTCGGTTGCGCTCTCGTTTTGCGAGGAATTAGGGCTTGATGAAGGGTTTGTCTCTGCCGCCGCTGAAGGCTTTGGAGCCGGAATGGGCGGAAGGAAAGAGGCCTGCGGAGCGCTTTCGGGCGCGGTTATGATAGCAGGACTTATAACTGCCGATAAAGATATGGAAGCTCCAAAATCTAAAATGCAAACCTATAAAATTGCTTCAGAAATGCGAGAGAAATTCTTGGAGCATTGCGGCTCAACCATCTGCGCAGAAATAAAAGACGGAGAAAATGGTGAGCAGATTATCAGCTGCGAGGAATGTATCGCCTACGGAGTTAAATTAGTCGAAGAAATGCTTGCCAAATAATTTTTGTAATTAAGCATAAACGGAGGCGGTTTTATGTATAAAAGAGTGCTTTTCGCTGTTGACCTTGAAGGCGTAAATAACGTCCGCGGTATTCCCTATGCAGGGCTCAGCGGTGACCCCGAGGAATATGAAAAGGCGCGTCATCAAGCGGCGCTCGAAATAAACTGCGCTGCAAATGCTCTTTTCGAGGAGGGCGCAGAGAGGGTGGCTGTTTGGGATAACCATGCAGGAGGCAAAAATATTTACCCCGAAGAGCTTGATTCGAGAATCGAGCTGCTCCAACCCGATAGAACAAAGCCTCGAATGTATTTTGCCGAGGGTGAATTTGATTGTATCTGCTTCTTTGGATATCATACAATGGAGGGCACGCTCGGTGGCGTTCTCGCTCATACAATGAATAGCGCTCAGGTGCAGTTTTATAAAATCAACGGCAAATACGTGGGCGAGGTCGATATAGATGCTTATATTGCCGCTTCTCATAATATGCCTGCGGTTTTCTTTGCGGGCGGAGATCTTACCTGCGCTCAGGCGAAGCGCTCGGTGGCTCATATCGTAACCGTTACAACCAAGCAGGAGCTTTCCCGAAACGAGGCGATTTTCAGAGATAACGAGCTTCTTTTCGCGGATATAGCCAAAGCCATTAAAGAGGCTGTGAAATGCGAGAAGCCCATAAATCCCTGTGGCTTCCTGGCTGAGTTCCAAAAGTCCTTCAAGAGGATGGAGGATGCCGAAAAATATCTTGAGCGCATTCAGTCTCAAAATATAGATGCCGATTATCTCAGCGATGAAATTCTCGGCAAGGACGCCCATACAGTTGTTTCCAAAATCAATAATATTTTGGAATTAATCATCTGCTTATAATAATAAAGAGCCTTAAAACGGAGCTTGCGCTAAAAGGCGCTCCGTTTTAAGGCTCATTTTTGCTTTTAATATAAAATCAAGCTATATTTTTCTTTGAGAGTTTTTTGTCGATTTTAGCAATCAGGTCAATCAAAAAGCTTGGTATCACGACTGTGCAGATGGTTGCGATGCCGATGATATCGAATCTATATCTTCCGAAAAAGATAAGGGAGAAGGTTATCGCGCCCAAAACCGTTATTCCATCACAAATCATTTTGCATTTGCCATAGCTGAGGTTCAGCTTTTTGGAAACAGCGAGGGTGGTGGCCTCGGGGGAATTCATAAGCACGTCCGCTTTAACCGTTATGTAGATTCCGATTGAAAGGATAACGAGGCCGAGCGCAAGGTAGCCAATTCTGAAAGGCAGGCCGAGCCCGTTATAGAAGAAGGGTTCAGCCAAAAGCCCGGTCAAATCAACCATCGTTCCAAAGAAGAAGGAAAGCGGAATCTGAAGAAGCTGAAAAATCTTATAGTCTTTTTTTAAAATAATAATCTGGATTACTATTAAAATGCAGTTCCATAAAAAAGAGCAGGTGCCGAAGGTAACGTAAGCGCTGAATTTTTTAGAAAAAACGAAGGCAAGGGATTGAACAGGTGAGCTTCCGAAATCAGTTCTTGTTATGATAGAAACTGCGAGCGCAATCATCGAAAGCCCGATAGCGAGCATAATATATCTTTTTAAATAGTCATAAAATTTAGCTTTGTTCATTTTTTATCAACCTTAAAGTTATTATTTTTTGAGATTCTTTTAATCATATCCTGGAGCAAAGCTCTGCGATTAATTGAATATATATAGTTTATCGGCTTGCCAATTTCTGTGCTTGAATATTTTCCGTTATAATCGGGGAGATAGGAGGGGATGAGCTTCTGGCGCATAAATTGAAGATTATCATTCATAAGCCATCCAACTGCAGTAACGTCCCATATAACTCGGGAGGGCAGGATGCCTTCATCAAGCTTGTCCGTTTCCTCTCTCATGGAATCGAGCAGATAATCGCAAAGGGGAGATTTACCTCTCAAATAGTATTCAAGCTCTGCCACGGATATGTCAAAATGGCTTACAACTCCTTCGCAAGGAAGCTGAACGAGGGGGGCTTCGCTTTTGAAAACGACCCTCGCCGCCGCGATATCCTGGAACATATTGAATTCCTTTGTATGCGGATGGTCTATGCAGTGTCCTCCGAGCCAAACGATAACGATATTCTGAGCAATATCGGGGTTCATAAGAAGGGCAGAAGCAACGTCTGTTAAGCAAGCTATTGCAACAACGTAAAGCGGGTTTTGCGGGCTATGCTGAAGCGCAAGTTGAACAATATTTGCAGAAGCTTCAGAGAAAAGAGAAGCTTTTTCATCGTCGAGGTAATCCGTGCAGCCGCGCAAAACGCAGTCAATGAGATCCTCGCGGTTGGCAAGTTTAAGAAGCGTTATGATTTCTTTATAGCTTCGTTCCATTCCTTCGCGCGGAGTTTTTGATCGGCCCTCAACTAAAAACGGCGCCGCATAAATGGCCTTGATATTGATCTTTTCTGAGCAACCAAGCATATAACTTATAGCAAACTGATCGTCAATTTCGCAATAAGCATCAGTATCTAAAACAACGTCGATGGGCTTTTCGGGATAGGAAAGATTTGCCATATAATTAGGGTTCATAAAAATAAGCTCCTTAAAAATAATGTTGAAATAAAGAATTTTGTATGCTATAATTGGGATATAAAATTTTTTGAAAATGGGTGAAAAAATGAAAAAATTCTTTAGTGATTTCAAAAACTTTGCGATGAAGGGCAACATCATCGACATGGCAGTCGGCGTTACAATAGGCGGCGCTTTCGGAAAAATCGTAACTTCCCTCGTTAATGATATTATAACCCCTCTTATCGGGCTTATCACGGGCGGCGGCACTTTGGCTGATTTAAAGCACGTGTTTACTGAAGCCGTTATCGATGAAGCGGGCACGGTTCTTGTTCCCGAAAATGCGCTTTTATACGGCCAGTTTATTCAGAACATAATAGATTTCCTTATTATTGCGTTTTCGATATTCCTCGTGCTCAAAATATTTATGGGCGCAAAGGAAAAAATGGAGAAGCTCCGCAAAAAGGAGGAGGCTCCGAAGGAAGATGAAGCCCCTGCGCCAACCGAGCTCGACGTTTTAACCGAGATCAGAGATATGCTTAAAAGCCGCGAAAAATAAGACTTTTCTGAAATCTAAAACAAGTATAAAATATAGGTTTTTAAAAGTCAATAGTTTTCGGATAAAAAACGATTTTTTGGCGAAAATAAGACTTGATTTGTCGAAATTTGTTGAAAAAAGTTAACATTTTATAAAGCAATTCAAATAAAAAAACAAGGAGAAACCATTTTGTTAGAAGGTTTCTCCTTTGCCTTTTTAAGGATTAAATTTGGATGAATACCGCCTTTGTTTTGCGATTACTCGCATATTTGAGCGATATTCTGCGATGGGGGGTCCCCACCGAAGAGGCATCCGCCGACAAATTCGATAACCTCTTAACCTCGTCCTCCGCTTTTGGGGTTAGCGGAGCCGGCGCTATCATTTGCCCGATTTAAGGCATGATTATTTCTTCTGCACACTTGTTTCTTCTCCGCCTTTCGGCGGAGAAGATTTTTGTTTTTCAGCTTAAGCAAACGCGGATAATCCGAACCTGATTTTAAAGAGCAGATTTACGCGTTTTCTTTGTTAAAATACTCGTCAATCCGCTTAAACAAGACCTCTCGATTTTATAAGCTCAATGGTCTCATCAACGTATTTTTCGCAGATTTCCTCAGTTTCTGCTTCAACCATAACCCTGATAACGGGCTCTGTTCCGCTTTCTCTTAAAAGGATTCTGCCACCGGAGCCCAGAGCTTCGGTAACTTCGGCGATTTTCGCCTTTACCGCCTCATCGTTTCTGACCGCCATTTTATCGCCTACACGGATGTTTTTAAGCACCTGAGGGAACATTTTAACGGGAGAAGCGAGGGTTGATAAGGTCTGCTTTGCCGCAATGCAAGCATCGGTCAGCTTTATAGCGGTTAAAACGCCATCGCCGGTTGTTGCATATTTGCTGAGAATGATATGCCCCGATTGCTCTCCGCCAACGCAGTTGCCGGTGTTCACCATGTTTTCATAAACGTATTTATCGCCAACGGTGGTCTGGTCATAGTCAATTCCTGCCGCCTCGAGAGCCTTATAAAGCCCCATGTTGGACATAATGGTGGTAACAACCTTATTGTTTTTGAGGGCGCCTTGCTTTTTGAGATCGCTTCCGAAGATATAGAGGATGTGATCTCCGTTGACCTCGTTTCCGTTTTCGTCAACAGCGATGCAGCGGTCGGCATCGCCATCAAATGCGAAGCCCATATCGAGCCCTTTTTCCTTAACGAGAGCCTTTAATGCCTCGATATGAGTTGAGCCGATATCTCTGTTGATATTGGTTCCGTTCGGTTCATCACCGATAGCATAAACCGTTGCTCCAAGCGCTTCGAAAACGTTTTTGCCTATCATCCATGCGGAGCCATTCGCGCAGTCAAGCCCGATTTTAAGATGCTTAAAGGAATTAACCGCGAGAGAGATGAGATATCCGATATAGCGATTTCTGCCTGCAGAATAATCAACGCTCTTTCCGATATCATCGCCCGTGGCGTTTGGAATATCGCCCGAAAGACCCAGAGCTTCATATTCTCCATCGAGATAAAGCTCGATTTTTTCGATGGTCTTGTCGTCCATCTTTTCGCCGTAGCGGTTAACGAGCTTTATTCCGTTATCGAAATAAGGATTGTGGCTTGCGGAAATCATAACTCCGCAATCAAATTCATCCCTTGCCGAAACGAAAGAAACGCTGGGGGTGGTCGTAACGTGGAGCATATAGGCATCTGCTCCCGAGGCTGTAAGCCCCGCAACGATGGCGTATTCGAACATATAGCTCGAAAGCCTCGTATCCTTGCCGATAACAACGCGCACCTTTTTGTTTTCCTCGGTTTTATAATACCATCCGAGGAATCTTCCTATCTTGTATGCGTGCTCGGCGGTTAGCGTGCTGCCGGCTTCTCCGCGGAAACCGTCAGTACCAAAATATTTGCTCATAATTTATTTCCTCCAAATATTATTATTCCCCAAAAATATTTGTATGCAGGGCGGATTTTCTTTATCCGCGAGAAATAAATCATCGAAAATATTATAGCACAACAGCTTTATGAGGTCAAGAGCGCGCGATGTGCAAGATAATCGTTTTTTACAAAGAAAAAGTCCTTTATTACATTGCAAAATTTCACAAAAGTGATATAATAAAAATGCAAAAATAATGCAAAAATTGTACCCCTTGAAAAAGCGAGGTGCAAAACCACAATATTTTGATGCAAAAACGGATGAAACAACTAAATTGTGTCTCATTATTAAGCAAGAAAAGGATGGAAAATTTTTGTTTAAATCTTTAAATAATCCATTCCAAAAAATCAGTTTTTGTGGTAAAATTATTGTGTATTAAAATACAATTTTTTTAAGGAGGAAAATTTTTTATGCAAAAGAAACTTTTAGCACTTCTCTTAAGTCTTAGCTTAGTGGCTTCTCTCTTCGCTTGTATCCCGATGAGCGCAGCTGCGGCGGCTCCGGCTGAAAAGACCCATTCATGGGGAACAAACGGTGATAAGACCGTAACCGTTTCTCTTTGGGGTCCGGGTCAGGGTGGCTACGTTGCCGGAGACTATGCTCTTCTCGAAGCTGAAATGGCAAAAGCTAATCCCGAATGGGCTCAGCTTAATGCAGGAAAAGATGTTAACGTAACTGAGTACACCAGCTCTGATGCCGGCGTAACTTGGAATGAAGGCTCTGCAAGTAAGGCGGGCATTGCATCCGGTGCAACTAAGAGCTACGAACAGCTTAACGAAAATGGTGGCTTCGTTCAGTTCAAGCCTGATAACAGCGAAGGAACCTATGCTTTCATGGAAACAAATAGTGAAGGCAAAATCGTTGCATGCTATGGCAGAGACAATAGCAGCACAAATAACGGATACTACAGATACACACCTGCAGGTGGAAAAGATTATACAACTACCCATGCTGTAAAAGTGGCATATCATCAGGATTTTGGTGTTGCCCAAGACATCTATGACATTGTTTTCTCAACCTCAACAACCGATGCTTATAAAACCGGTTATTACGAGCTTTATGCATCAAGTACCAAAGGTAATCTTTATAATCCGGAAAGCCTTGTTTATACATATAAGGACTACGAAGATGGCTCTTCTATGATGCAGAGATTCCATTTCGATGCTCCCCTTAAGGCAAGATATGTGGCTTTGGTTATTTATGCTCCAAACAAAACTTCCATCACTAATGGTATGGATGCTGCAATAAATAACCAGCATCATTATTATCCGCAGCCCCGTATTTCAACCTTCAAGATTTATGGTGTTGGCAAAACACCGGCGGCAATACCTGGAAAAAATGTAACTCCTTCCGGTATGTCCGGCCTTTTAGGAAGATTTAATGGAACTGCTGATTGGTATGCTGCAAATGGCGCCGAAAACGATGCTAAGCTTGTTATGGAAGTTCTCCCCACAGAGGGCTCAACTCAGCTTAACTATTCTCTCCTCGGCGAATCCAAAGGCTATAGAGACTTTGATGGCGATGGAACATATACCGAGCACGGAACAAACTTGGCCGCAAGGCTGCTCAACGAAGATAACGATAACGTTAATATAACAGATACCTTCTATAGCGCACAAACCCTTATTGAGACCACAAATACCTATGAGCGCGAGGGACCTGTCGCAGACAGAGGTGAGCTCCAGTCTTCTGTTTCAGTAACTAAGCTTCGTGATAACAGAAACGATAACTTTGCCTTCCAAAATGGTGAAACTGTATATGGTGTTGATTCAAAGGGTGCTTGGAGCTATGACGGCACAACAAAAACATATAGAGAAACTGCCGAAGGAGCAAATGATTTCACTCCTTATACTTATCACGACCTCTATTACTACTTAGGCGAAGGCTCAAGCATAACCGATATTGTTTTCGGTGGTCAATACGTCGGCGCAGCTTATAGACCATCAAACTATCAGGTCTTTGTTGGCAACGAAAAGGCAACCCTCTTCTCTGAAGAAAATATGGTTTATCATTATGTTAATGATAATAACACAATAAACTCTCCAATTCAGCATATTCAATTTAATAGAGCACAAGAAGGAGCTTGTGTTGGCTTCCGCATTCTCAATCCTGTAAACCATGAGAAAAACGGCAGTCCTTATTCTCGTATTTCTCTCGTTCAGATTTGGGGTAACGAAGCTCCCTTAAAGTTCTATGAGGACGATGGAGATTTCACTACACCTTCAAATATGTTCTCAAATGTTGATACATCTAAAACCCTCGTTGATGCTACAACAGGATTTTCTATAACTGAATATGAAGACGAGGACGGCGATGAAGAATTTACCGTTGGTTATTCTACAGGAGTAATCAATTCAAAGCTTTATGACAATGCAGTAAATCTTGCTTCCGACTATTATTTCGGACCGATTCATATAGTTGGCGAAAACAACAAAATAACTGAATTCTTGAATGACGGAACCAGAGCCTACACAGATGTAATCTACGACTTCAAGGGTCAGGTTTCCATTGATGATATTCTCTTTATTTTCCATAAGGATAATCCAAGAACAATCGGTACATACACTCTTTATATTGGCGACGATATAGATACCTTGTTCACAAACCCCACCTATTCAAGATGGGTTGATAACACTAAGGGAATGTATTCTCGCAACCAGTATAAGTTCTCCACCCCCGTTATAGGACGTTATGTTGCAATTCGTGTATTCCGTCCCGAACCAACCGACAACCAGGAATCTCGCGGAATCCGTTTCCATGAGTTTAATGTTTATGGCGAAAGAATAAACTGGGCGGATACATTCTCCTCAGATTCCTCTAGAAATTATAATGGAATTGATAAATCAAAGGTTCTTTTCGATCCGTCTATAACCAATATTTCTATTGTTAAATATTTAGCTTCTGATGGAAGCATCGTTAATAAATATGAGTGTAATGAGTCGGGTACTCATTGGCTCGAAGCAACCGACTGCGATATTAATGACGGTGGTGATGGTCACGGAGACCTTGGCAGTGCAATAGAGACTGTGGTTAACGATGAAGAAGGAAAATATTATTTTGATATTGTCTATGACATCGGATATATGGCAAATGTAAATGATATTGTTCTCATAAGCGGAACAGGAACTGCTGCTAATTATTGGGTTAAGGATGTTGCTTTCTATGCTATGGATGATTTATCCAAGCTTGGAAGTGAGGATGCTCTTCTCGGCAGATATTCAACAACGGGAACTCCCTTTGGCCGTCATTTATATAAAAGCGTGAGCGGATTCAAGACCCGTTACGTTGCGTTTAGACTTTATGACGTTGCCGGAATCAACACATATGCTCGAATCGAGTTCAACGTATTTGGAACTGCTATTGATACTTATTATGTAAGAACAGAACCAGTGAAGATAACTGATATAGATGGCAAAGATGGAATTAGCGAGCAGGAAAGATTCCAGTCTTATGCTGTTAATAATAATCCTGATGTTGCAAACAGCCTTATTGCAGGCAAGAAAACTGTTTATAGAAATGCATTCTATGATGGAGCTGTTTATGAGCAGGCAATTATTAGTGTTATTGAAAACATTACTGCTCCCGAAACAATTTCCGGAGGTTGCAACTGGAATACATATGTTAACGGAAATCTAATCAGTTGGAAAGCGGATGCAAGTAGTCCTGTTCTCGATGATGAAAACTTCTATTATCAGCAAATCGCTTATAACCTTGATGGCGAAGCAACGATAAATTCCGTTAAGCTTTTCGGACATTATGATGCAAGATATTCGCCCTCTCATTATAAGGTTTCTTTTGCAAACTCCTTGGATGACCTATTTACAGATGCTGCTGTTAAAACTATTGAAGTAAAAGGAATAAAAGCAAATATTTCTTCGATCAACTTCTTCGAGCCCGTCTCGGCAAAATACATCGGTCTCCGTATTATCAGCGGTATGACCCCCGATAGCAATCTTAATGGTAGCAACGCATATAAGTCGGATCGTAG
>JAZORV010000220.1:0-2084 GCA_045656785.1 Acutalibacteraceae bacterium
GCTCCCCTCTCGAATCAATAAGCGAAACCCGTTCACCTCCATTAGAAATCAAGCGGACGTAATCTCTTAAAAGAGTTGTTTTACCCGTATGTGGCGCTCCGCAAATAAGAATACCTCCTTTTAAATTCTGAGAATAAAGCTCTCTCGCAGAACCCTTCACGGATCTCGCGATTCTCAAATTCAGAGAGGATATTTCTCTTAAACCAAAAGAACCGTCCATTCTTTTAAAATATGTTCCGCCAACTCCTGCTCTGCAACCGTTTTTTAATGTTATATAGCCTTTTTCGAGCTCGCTTTCATGCGTATATACTGAGTTATTGCAAAGCTTATAAAAGCACTCGCACAGCTCGTCCGAAGAGAGGGCGTCGCAATACCCGGAAGGAAGAATAGAAATGCCGCGAGAATCAATAAATCTAACCTCGTTTCTAATTGTCAAGGCGATTGGATTTCCCGCCCTTAAGCGAATCTCTGTTACTTCAGAAAGTTCATCGGAATGTAAATTTTTAAAATATTTTTTTGCTCTTTCAGGGAGCAGATTTATTAAATCATCCATAGGCTTGTATTTTCCTTATTTTAATCTTTTGTTAATATATATTCATTATTTTAAGATAATATGACATTTTCGTTGACTTTAAAATTTTGCTGTGATAGAATCAACTTAGAAAAAGCCCCACGGCAAAAGGAGAAATGAAGATGAAATTTGGTATTTGTTGCGCAATTAATGCCGATCTTGCCGATACTGCAGCAAAGCTCGGATATGATTATCTCGAATTCGGCGCGTGTCAGGTTGCAGAATTAGAAGAGGATGATTTTAAAGCTCGCGTTAAGAAGGTTAACGACGCCGGTCTTAAGATCGAAACCTGCAACGGACTTTTCCCAAATACGCTTAAATTTGTTGGAAACGACGTTGATTGGAGCAAAGTTAAGGAATATTCAAAATCCGTTGTTGATAGAATGAACCGCGCAGGGGTTGAGACTATTGTTTTCGGCAGCGGAAAATCTCGCGCAGTTCCCGAAGATTTCTCAAGAGAAGAAGCATATAAGCAGATTGAAGAGGCATTTTCGATAGTTTGCGAGGCAACTGCTCACACCGGCATCAATATTGCCATTGAAACTCTTAACAAAACTGAAACCAATACATTAAACTCTCTAAAAGAAGGTTATGACTTTATAAAAAAAGCAAACCTCCCGAACCTTCATTTGCTCGCCGACCTCTACCATGTTGCTATGGAGGGCGACATAACAAGGGCGATGAACGATTTAAGAGCTTGCAAAAGCGAAATTATCCACACCCACATCTCCAATCCCATCGGTAGAAAGATGCCTTATATAAATGATGGATTTGATTATAACCTTTTCTTCAACGCTCTTAAAGATGTTGGATATGATGCCAGAGTTAGTATAGAAGGCGGAGATTGGTTTGTAGCTTATCCAACATTTGAATCCTATGAAAGACAGCTTGAAGAAGCTATGAAGCTTTATAAATCACTCGGATTAAAATAATTTACTAAAAGAAAATGACTTGAGCCTGATAACTCAAGTCATTTTTTGCGCCTATAAAAACAAAAGATAAAGAAAAAAGGCTTAGCCAAAAAGCTAAGCCTTAAAAAATTCCAAAACCAAAATTTTCTTATGCGCCAACCTTATAAAGAATAGCAACAATATCCGCTACGAGAGCGAGGATAAAGAAAATCAAAGCGAAATACTTTGTTGTACGGGCCAAAATCGCATCAACAGAGCGAGCCTTAGTTTTAGAAAGGAAGGTATCAGCTCCGCCGGAGATAGCACCATTGATACCCTGTCTTCTACCCTGCTGGAGAAGAACTACAACGATGATAACGAGCGAAACAACCAACATTACAGAACCAATAAAATACTGCCAGAACATCTAACATATCTCCTTTCTTTTTACATTACACTTTATACTTATATCACATTTTCTGAAAAAATGCAACATTTTTTTGATATTATACGGGATGAACCTTATTTTCAGCATCTGCATGGGCAGAATCAACGCCATATTTTGCATTGTTTCTCTGCTCAAAGAATTTAACAGCAACCTGGCCGAACTGAGCATAGGAAAG
>JAZORV010000221.1:0-3420 GCA_045656785.1 Acutalibacteraceae bacterium
CTAAATTCTCTTTTGCTTCTTGAAGTTTGGTTTTTTCTCTTTTATGCCAGGCTCTCGATGCATCCTCGGCATGCTTGAGCCTTGACGCATCTCTCTCTTTCATCCATTCTAACATAGCAACATGGTTTATGCCGTGTCCGCTTTCATTTCCTACCGACCACATAATGATGCTTGTGCTATTCTTATCGCGCTCAACCGCCCTTTGCATACGCTCAACAAAGGCATCCTTCCATTCGGGCTTTGTTGCAACCCAATCTTCGGATTCAATATCGTATTCATAATCAACGTCGGCATTTCTTCTCAAAAAGCCATGGGTTTCGAGGTCGGTTTCAAGAATAACATAGAATCCCATCTTATCGCAATATTGGAGGAATACGGGGGATGGAGGATAATGAGAGGTGCGGATAGTGTTGATATTAAGCTTTTTCATAAGAGCGAGATCGCGGAGGATATCCTCATTCGACATACACCAGCCTTTATCGGGGGTTGTATCGTGATGATTAACGCCCTTTAGCTTAACGGGGCTTCCGTTAATAAGAATTTCATATTTATCGGAAAGAGAGATAGTTCTGAATCCAACGTATTGAGTTATAATCTCCCCTGCCGCGCTAATTTCAAGCTCATAAAGATATGGGTCTTCGGCGTTCCAAAGATGGGGATTCTCGAGAGTTATTTCGCCCTCGTTTTGGAAACTCAAAGCGGCAATTTCTTCCCCTTTATCGAGAACTCTGACGTTAGTTTTTGCGCCCGTTTTGATAATAATTGTTTCGTTATTCTTTGTTGTTATATCAATATCAACTATATGTCCCTCAGGGCGGGCAAGAATATAAACATCGCGGAAGATTCCGTTAAATCTGAAGAAATCCTGATCCTCCAAATAGCTTCCGACACACCATTTGCGAACGTTTATTCTGAGAGTGTTTTTGCCGAGTTTTACAAAATCGGTTATATCAAATTCAGCTTGAAGATGGCTACCCTGAGTAAACCCGACATACTGCTCGTTTACAAACACCTGCGCACAAGAAGAAACACCTTCCAACACCAAATAACGGCGCTTTTTATCCTCAGAAACCGAAAATTCGCGTTCATAAATTCCCATAGGATTTATTTCAGGAACATAGGGCGGATCGCAAGGATAAGGATAGTTTATATTAGTATAATTGGGGTCTTCATAGCCATATAACTGCCAACAACCGGGAACATCAATTTTATCCCATTTTTGGGGTTCCTCGGCAATATCTCCATTATGAAAATAGCAAAAATCCCACTTTCCGTTTAAAAGGGTATATTCCGCTTCGCCCGCGGGAATATAATAGCTTCTTTGCGGCAAACGATTCTCACTCATTCGCTTTAATTCTTCATAAAATCTCATTTTAACACCTCAAATATTTCGGTTGATTTTCCTTAGTTTTATCTTACTACCGATGCTTCGTTTTGTCAATAATTTTAAAAGCGAAAACTCCGAAATTTACGACCAAAAAGGTAATAGCGCATAATTAACCGATGCTCCTGACTTTTTAAAAAATCTTAACCGATTATTCCATGCTATTATTTAATTTTTGCATTGACATTTTATATATTTATAGTAAAATAAACATGATCTGTTGCATAACACTTATTTAGATCTTTACTCTACACGAATCGGGGACTTGATGAAAATGAAAGAATTGATAAACGGTGCAAACCTAATATGCGCTTCAGAAGACACCTGCTGCGAAATAAAATTTCTTCCCGAAGGATGCTCAGACGGCATCTTGCAGCTTGAAGGGAACCATTGGAGAATAAGAACCGTTATGCTCCACGCTTTCAGCGATGAAAGCGACACTTTGATAGAGGAAAAAGAAAGTGTTATGTTTGCAAAGGGGCATAAAAATCCCATCATAGGCAACATCTTTTTTCTCGATAATATTCTTAGCGGCGAGTCGGTGTTTTTGGCTTCCGAAGCTCCTGATTATCAAACAAGCACTCTCAATATCAAAGATTCGGTTGTTACGCTCGAAAATGGCAACTACGCGATTGCTATTGGTTTTGGCAAAACCTCGGATATTGAATCAAAATGCCGCTCATATTATAAAAGCTCTATGATAAACAAGCTGCCGCTTGCCATGTCAAACACCTGGGGTGACAGAAACGGTTATTCCCGCGTTTGCCATGATTTTATACTTCGCGAAATTGATGCCGCAAAAGAAATCGGCATTGATATCGTTCAGGTTGATGACGGATGGCAAACGGGCAGCACGGGTGACCCAAATATATGGAACGAATTAGGCAGAAGAACGTTCAAAGGCAACTTTTGGGATTTAAGCGAGAGCAAGTTCCCGAATGGTTTGAACGAGGTAACGAAGGCTGCCCGCGATTCGGGGCTCAAGCTCGGAATATGGTTTGCTCCCGATAGCGAAAACAACTATGCTCTTATTGACCGCGATATTTCCGTTCTCAAAAAGGCATACGACGAATGGGGCGTTCGTTTCTTCAAGCTTGATATGTATTGGATAGAATCTAAGGAAAATAATGAGCAGTTTTTGAAGCTACTTAAAGCAGTATATTCCTTTGGGGATGACGTTGCGGTGCAATTAGATGTAACGCGTGATAAGAGAATAAACTATCTTTGCGGAAAGGAATACGGCAACATTTTCGTTGAGAACAGATACACCTTGAGCCAAAACGCCTATCCTTACCGAGCTTTGAGAAGTCTATGGAGCTTCTCAAAATATCTGCCAACAACTCGTTTTCAATTTGAAATTGTAAACCCCGACCTTCACAAAGATACCTACGATGAAAATGACATTTTTGCGCCCTCGCATTATTCAATGGATTATCTTTTTGCTTCCGTAATGCTTTCCAATCCTCTTTTTTGGATGGAGCTTCAGTTCTTGCCGAAGTCAAGGCGCGAAGAGCTCGCTCCGATAATTAAGGTTTGGAAAGGAATACGCAACGATATAGCTTCTGCCGATATTTCTCCCATTGGAGAACGCCCGACGGGAAGAAGCTTCACCGGATTTAAGATAAAAGGAGAGCAGAAATCTTATCTTCTTCTTTTCCGCGAAGCGATAGAAAAAGATAACTTCGAATTTAACCTCGGCGAAAATTTTGAAACAATCAACACCATAATTTCGAATGCCGAAATCGATTATCAGATAAGAGAGAATCACATAAACGTAAAGTTCGCTAAACAACGCTCTTATGCTTTGCTCGAGGTAAAATAATTTAATAAAATTGCCGCATCAAACGGAGTGTAATGTGCCCCCTGTCAAGTAGACAGACTAAAAAACAAAAAATAGGTTAATTGAATAGATTCTTCCATCTCCCCCTGCTGCGCAGCAGGGGGAGATTTTTCGTCACGCGGCGGTGGAAAGGTAATATTCGCACGGTGTCATGCAATTCAGACGCTTCTGGTAGCGGCGAGTGTTGTAAAAGTGT
>JAZORV010000222.1:0-6791 GCA_045656785.1 Acutalibacteraceae bacterium
ATCACCGCTTTCAATACCGCTTTTCGAAATTATAGCCCTGCTGTTTTCGCAAAGCGCATCAATCCAGTCCTGAGGGTTTTGCTCGCAAGCACCAACCTCGGGATAAAGGGTTGGATATTCAACCGAGTTTTCGGCAATTATGGCTCCGGTTGTATCTATAAGAGTTGCCTTAGATGCACCGCCGCCAAAATCTATGCCCAAAAGATATTTCATTATCTGTATCTCCTTTTAAATAAATAAAGTGAACATTATCGGAATAGTGATAATCGACATTAAGTGCGATATAAGCGCCATACTGGCGCCCGGTGTTGTATCTCCGCCATAAGCAGCAGGAAATACTACCGTATTAAGCCCCAAAGGCATTGCCGTTGCGCACAATGTCAGCATAATAATCGTAGAATCCGTGTTTAAAAGCTTTAATACTAAAACAAAGACGAACGGCAAAATAACAAGTCTTAAAACAGATGCTAAATATATTCTTTTCACTCGTGTCAAGGTTTTAATGCTGAAATTTGCCACAACAAAGCCTGTAAGAATCATTGCCAGAGGCGACATACAAGCGCCTGCAGAAGAAACTGCAGTTACCAAAAACTTTGGTAAAGGAAGACCTATAACGCCTGCAACAGCGCCAAAAAGCATTGACATACAAATTGGATTTAAAAACACCTTGAAAGAGAATTTGCTGTTTTCTCCTCTTTTGGGTATTAAAGAAGCTGTACCGAATGAATAAACGTAAAGGCAAAGCGGAAGCGTGAAAATCATATAATCAAATAACACGTCTTCGCCAAAAATACCTAAAACCACGGCATTTCCCATAAAGCTGAAGTTAGCAACCGCGAATGAATAGGTATAAATTTTCTGCAAATAATCGTCTTTTGCAAAAAGCTTTGATAAAAATATACCAACAATAAGCGATACTAACATTATAGCCATTCCGTAAACGATATAAAGCCATTTTTCACTTAAATTCTCAATGGTGCAATATTTGTAAAAGGTATTAAACACAAGGCAAGGCACTAAAACATTGGTTTCAAGTCTTGACAAGGCGATAGAAGTATTAAGCGGTAAAATACCCTTAAAATTAAGGAAATACCCCAACGCCATAAATATGAATAATACGAACATCTGATTAAGAGTTGCTAAAAAAACCTGCATTTCAAATTACTTTCCTTCATACTTTATTTCATAGTTAGTTCCTGTAATTCCCGCCACAACGCCTCTATCGATAAGCTTTTTGTTTTCAACGTGGGCAATTATCCATTTGTTTTTGCGGAAAAGAAGAGGATCGTCTGTTTTTATTTCAAGGTCTCGGTTGGTGCCTTTCGGAAGGGCAACAACGCATCCGAAGCCTTCTTTGGTTATTTCACAAGGGCAAAAATGCAAAGACGTTGCATAAATCTCTGCGGTTGTACCTTTAGGAAGATAAAATGCTTTAAACTTTGATGAATCTATCTTGCCGTTTTCAATATCCCAAATATGCCCTAAAATTAAAACCAATGGTGTTACGGCAATATTAATCTCGCTTGACGTATGCCACTCAGTAGCGTTCATAAAGGTGTTTTGTCCCCAACAATAGCCAATTTGAGTATCCAAAGTGCCGAAAAATTTATTTTGAATTTCGGTTGCTATTTTGAGATTTTCGAAATCTACCACAGAAGGACGGTAGGAAGACCCGATTTCCGGATTAGGTATATTTTTAGCGACTTCGATAATTTGCGAAATGTCTAAATTTTTAATCACTCTGCCGAATGTTTTAAATTGTTCGTCACTTACGTTATAAATTTTAATATCGGGATTTAGTTTATTTAATAATTCCAACATTTTGTACACCTCTTTTTAAACTATGCCAAACAAAAAACAATGTCGGAGCTTCCGTTAAACTGCAGCTTACCGCTATCAGCGGTAACAAAAAAACTTTGGCCTTTCTTCAAGGGTAAAACTACGTCTCCGTTCGTCAGCTCACATTCGCCATCGGTAACAACGCAAACTGCATAAGTATCACCTAAGTTTACAGAGGCTTGGCCTTTAACCCTCAGATTATGCAGAGAAAATTTATCGGTCAACGATTCGTCGACAACAGCGCACAGTTGGTTCTTTTGGAAAGTTGACTTGCGATAATAAAGTTCTTTGGTTTTTTCCTCGCTCAAGCCTTTATAGATAAAGCAATCGAACATTTTTTCGAATCCCAATCCGTTATGAAGCTTTGCGTCAGACAACACCATCCCTGATGGATTCACCCGTTCGGGAATAATCATTAAATCGGTGGGTTCTTGCAATTCTATCATAAAGCAGCCTGCTCCGATAGCGTGAGGTATTCCACCGTCTACAAACCATAAATCGCCCTTTTTAACAGGGAATTTGTGAAGACAATCAAGCATTCCTTCAACGTCTTGTTCCTCGAAAAGAGACACCCATTTTTCCTTAGTTATTCCTTCTTTAAATCCTAAATAGACGCAAGCGTTGGGCTCTGCATCTAAAAAATACCAACACTCAGCCTTACCAAAAGGAGAACCAAATTGCTCTTTGGCAAATTCCACAGTAGGATGGCACTGAATAACCAAGCGCACAGCAGAATCAAGAAGTTTTACTAATATAGATGATTTACCGCCAAACTTTTCGTTTAGTCTTTTGCCAAAAAGAGCTTCTGAATTTTCAGCAATTAAATTGCTAAAAAGTTTTCCATCGGTGCAAAGGCTCAAGCCCTCGTTTTCAATCGGTGGAAAATTAGGATTAAATGCTGTAACAGCCGAAGCCAGCCATTCCTCGGGGCGGTCTGAATTTTCGCATATTTCTTTGCCAATAAACTTATCTATTTGCTTACCGCCAATATATGCACGTCTCACTCGATTATCTTTAAAACCAAAAACCAAAAAAGTCACCTCTATATATGATTTAACAGAGATACTTAATGCATATCTCTGTTAATTTCCACTTTATTTGTTTTCTATCCAGGCGTGCTCAGGGTCAGAGCTTCTGTTAAAGCCCTGATAATCTCCTGCCATAAGCCATAAGAAATAGGTTTGATAACCGGGGGTGGCAACTGTTGTGTGATAACCCTTGGGGAATTCAACAAGCTCATCGTTTTTAACGCGGTACGCCTCGTCTATTTCACCATCGGCAGTATAAAGACACTGTACAGCAAAGCCCTGTTCGGGGTCAAAGAGGAAATAATAAATTTCTTCTGCGATGCATTCTGTGGGCATATTATCCTCATCGTGCTTATGAGGGGGGAAGCCTGCCCAGTTGCCCTCGGTGCAGTAAGCTTCGCCGATGGTCAGTATTTTAGCGTTTGTAGTGCCATCAATAATAAAGCTTGTCTCTCTTTCAAAAGGAGGCTTGCCCAAAAGCTTTAACACAACGCGCTCCTCGCGAAGAAGCTGAGGCTCTGTTTTGGCCTCAACAGGAGTTGCGCAAACCGCAATCTTAATATGGTCGATAGCCTCTATGGTAAGCTCCTGCTCGCGTCCCATATAAAAGCTTTCAGCTCTGCAGTTTTCAAAAACGGACATTCTATTGCCGATATTTTCCCATTTTTCGCCATTCACTTCTACGTTACAATGACCTTGGAGCATAATGAAGGCAGTTTCTTTATCTTCGGTATAAAAGGGGAGTTTTTGGCCTGCTTCGAGCTCGATTATACCAAATTCAAGCTTTTTTAAAGAACATTCTCCGATTTTGCAAATAGGTGTAAACCCATTCGCAGGAACATAAGTCTTTTTATAATTCATAACCGTTCTCCTTTAAATATTTTTTAGCGGTTTCGAAATCGGGTACACTTTCGCGAGCGCCAAGACCTTGGCATTTAAGCGCTGATACTGCGCTGCTGAAATGGCAGCATTTGAGATAGTCAAAGCCCTTAGTAACTCCTGCCGCAAATGCGCCATGGAATACGTCTCCCGAGCCATTTGAATCAATAACATTCGCGGGATAAATGGGATAATAAATTATATCATTCCCATCATATATAAGTCCGCCTTTTTTGCCCTGAGTGATAACAACAACCTCCGGGTTATAGATTTCATAGAGCTTTTTTGCCGCTTCCTCAGGGGTTTTGCATCCGGTATGCCCCAAAGAAAACTCCTCGGAAGGAATCATAATATCGGTTAGCGCCAAAAGCTTTTCAACGCCATCATATAGTCCTCCGCAGTCGTATAGCACCTTTGTACCGTTGTCCTTAGCGATTTTTGCCGCTTCTACTGCCGCATCCATCTCGTTGCCGTCAACCATAAGTATCTCGGCTTCTTTTATCGCTTGTTTTTGAATTTCGTTCAATTCAAGAGGAGGCAGATCGCCCTTATCAAAAACGCAGGTGCGAGTGGCAGTATCTAAACATAGCCACAAAACAGAAGCAAAGGAACGATAGCCTGATTTTACTTCTATTAAATCAGTATTAACACCGTATTTTATAAAATCTTCTTTCAAAAATTTACCGCCACTATCATCAGACATAACGCCGATATACGCAGTATCCGCGCCCAGTTTCTGAGCTGCAACAAGCCCTGTAGCAACGGGACCGCCACCCGCAGTTTTGCTAGCGGTTGCCCTCGTTTTTGTATCCTCTGTCGGATAAGAGGGGATGTTATAAAGAGTGTCGAATACGTTAGCGCCTATTCCAACTATTTTTATCATAAGTTATGCCTTTCCGTTTGCTCCGACAAGATTAATTTTTTCGAGCGCGATGTTTTTAACCGCTTCGATAGGCTTTTTCATAAATAAATCAACAGCAATGCTTCTGTTCGGGTCGGCAAGGGTTTCCTTTGTGCCCTCTGCGAAAGCGCAACAAACGTCGGTTCCGATATTCATTTTGCGGATACCCGCTTTAATTGCCGCCTTAACCTGCTCATCGGGGATACCCGAGCCGCCGTGAAGCACAAGCGGGATTCCGCCTGTGGCTTCTCTTATAGCCTTAACCCTTTCAATATCGAGGCAGGGTGTTTTTTTATAGTGACCATGCGCATTTCCAATGAGAACTGCGAGGCAGGTGACACCTGTTTCTTTTGTGAATCTTGCCGCTTCTTCGGGGTCGGTGAATTCTTCCATTACATCGTCATTAACACTGCCAACATGACCGATTTCGCCCTCAACACCGATGCCGATAGCCTTGCAGGTGTCAACAATGTGCTTTGTTATAGCGATGTTTTCCTCTATGGGGTGAACCGAGCCGTCGAGCATAATGCCTGTGCATCCCCAACGAAGCGCGCGTGTAACCTCCCATTCGGAGGGGCCGTGGTCTAAATGGAAGCAGATAGGAACGCTTGCGCGCTGAGCCGCCGCAACGACTGAGGGGCAGAGATAAAAGCCCACTTCCTCATTTAAAAGTCGGGGATAAACCTGAATAATAATGGGTGCTTTTGCCTCCTCGGCTGCGTCGATAACGCCCATTACCGTTTCAATATTATAAACGTTAAAAGCAGGAATACAGTATCCGCCTTTTTCGGCCATACCGATTATGGTTTGCAAATTGACTAACATTTTTCCCACTCCTTATCCTAAAATAAGATCCTCTAATGATATGATTTCAACATCGGTTGCCGCGGCTTTCAGAGAAGCATATTCCGAAACGCTTGCAGTAACTATCGCGTTGGCGCCAATGCTTGTTGCATTAAAGATTCTGCGCTTGGCAACCCTTTGGATGATGTCGGGCATATATTGAGCCATAAGGATATTGCCTGCCCAAACTGTTTCTGCGCGGTTAAGAAGCATTTCGCCGAGAACTGCATAAGACATAATTATTTCTCTTGCTTCTTCGGTTTCTTCTAAGTCGCGAGATAATTGATAAGGGTCCTGGAAAACTACGGTTTTGCCTGTGTTTTTTGCCTCTAACTTGCCCTCTTTTAAAAGAGCTGCAACAAAAGAGGTGTATGTAACTACGTTAGCGTTTACCTCAACGCCATATTCTTTATAGGTCTGTTTAATTGCCTTTGCATCGCTCGGGTCATAAACAACAACGGTTTTATATTCACCCAATACATCCGCGCAAGCCTCCATCTGAGCCTTGGTTTCGTTTGCGGCTCCGATGAGGAAATCAAGCTGAGCACCGCTTGGCGCTTCGTTTTCGAGCAGTGCGAAATCAACGCCTGCCTTCTCTAAAACCTTAATTGCCTTTAAAGCCTGCTCGCATACCATAAATTTTGCATCAACACCCAAAAGAAGAAGGGTGTCCTTCTTATCGGAATGAGCCTTTATAGCCTCGCTTAAGCAATCGCAGATTTCGGTTTTACCGTAAGTGTTGCCTGTTTCAAGGCAGTTTTGCACAAGTGTCATAATATATTCGGGAAGCTTGCCCTCAAGCGCAGCTTGGAGCCTGGTTTCCTTTGTGAACATAACGGGATCCCATCCGGTTACGCAATCGTGTACGCAAGCACCGCAAGTGCAGCACTCAAAAATGTTATCCATAATTTCCGACAGGTCGATTGCCTCGCGGTTTACAAGAGATATACCTAATGCACGTGCACGGGCGGTATTTCTCTCTTGACCTGTTGCATTCCCTATTGGGCAAATGTGATGACACATCCAGCAAAAACGGCAGGAATCAACATGCTGTTTGCATTTTTCCGACATTATCATTGTTATTTCCTCCCTTTTGATTAAAGTTGCAACTTAAACGGATTCATAATTCGGTTGGGGACGAGAGTTTTCTTAAGCCCTACAAAAACCTGCATTGCAGGACCATATTGTTCCTTCATAAGTCTGCCGAGCTTTATGCCAACTCCGTGGTGATCGTTAACAACGCCACCGTGTGCCAAAGCCGCGCGAACACCGCAAGACCAAACCGCCTGGTGAAGTCTGAG
>JAZORV010000223.1:0-1174 GCA_045656785.1 Acutalibacteraceae bacterium
GTCGGAGTTAAAACACCTGTTCTTCCAACGGTAATTTCAATATCTCTTAAAATTGTTTCTTTTTCCTCGGGAGGGTATTTATAAGCAGCTGCCCATTTGGGAAATTTAGCGGTGCTTCCCATCTTTTCTCTATCTGCAAAATTTTCAACCTTTATAACGGCGCCATCAATATCGAAATCGAGCTCATATCTTGTTTCGCCGATTCTTTCGATTTCGGCTATCGCTTCATCAATATTATTGCATTTCTTATAAAAAGGAAGGGTTTTGAGACCAAGTTCTTTAAGATAATCCAACGAGTCTGTATGATTATTAAGTTCCTTTCCTTCTATTCTTTGAATATTAAAAAGAAAAATATCGAGATTTCTTTGCGCGGTTATCCTAAAATCCTTTTGTCTGAGAGAGCCTGCAGCTGCGTTTCTTGGATTTTTTGGAAGCGGAAGTCCTTTTATTTCCTGATCCTTGTAAAACTCCTCAAAGCTTTTATGAGGCATATACACCTCACCTCGAACCTCTATCAACGAGAGTTTTTCGGAAAGTGAAAGTGGAATGCTTTTGATAGTGCTTAAATTATCGGTTACATTTTCACCAACGTCACCATCGCCTCTCGTTGAGCCTCTGAAAAACTTTCCGTCAACATATTCTAAAGAAACAGAAAGGCCATCGATTTTAGGCTCAACAGAGTATTTTGCATCGGGCAAAACCTCTTTAACTCTTTTATCAAAAGCTCTCAATTCATCATATGAGAAGCAATCCTGAAGGCTTTCCATTCTAACCTCATGTTTAACCGGAGAAAATTGCTCAGATACCCTTCCACCGACGTTTATCGTAGGAGAATCGGGATGCGCTAAATGAGGGAACTCTCTTTCAAGGTTCAGAAGTTCCCTTTGGAGCATATCATATTCCCTATCATCAATTTCGGGAGTATCGAGCTCATAATAGAGCTTAGCATGCCTTTTAAGCTCAGAAGTGAGAAAATCGATTCTCTCTTTTGCATTTTTCTCTGTCATTTAATCAAATCCTTTATAATTAACTTCTGTTAATATTTCCATAAAAATTTGGCGCAGAGCCAACTATCACCGTTTCGCTAATAACATAATCCGTTATCACAGTTTTATGCGTTTGTTCCCAAAACACCGCCACATAGGCATCGGTAGTAACCTTAAGACGCATAATA
>JAZORV010000224.1:0-3084 GCA_045656785.1 Acutalibacteraceae bacterium
TATAATTAATAAAGGAGGAGCTTAAATATGGAAGGCATTGAATTTGAATCAATCCAAATAGGATTGGCGTCTCCTGAACAGATTCGTTCTTGGTCTCATGGCGAGGTTAAAAAGCCTGAAACCATCAACTATAGAACATTAAAGCCCGAGCGCGATGGTCTTTTCTGCGAAAAGATTTTTGGACCAACTAAGGACTGGGAATGTCATTGCGGAAAATACAAAAGAATTCGCTATAAGGGCAAGATTTGTGATCGTTGCGGAGTTGAAGTAACTCGCGCAAAGGTTCGTCGTGAGCGTATGGGCTCTATCGAGCTCGCCGCTCCGGTGTCTCACATTTGGTATTTCAAAACTATTCCCTCAAGAATGGGATTGGTTCTTGAAATTACTCCCAAAGAACTCGAGCAGGTGCTCTATTTCTCTCAGTATATCGTTATTGATGCAGGCGGAGTTCCCGGCCTTCGCGATAAGCAGCTTTTAACTGAAACTCAGTATAGAGAGCTTCGCGAAACCTATGACGATGATTTCGAGGCAGGAATGGGTGCAGAAGCGATCAAAACCCTTCTCGAGAAAATTGATCTTGATGAGACCTGTGAAAACTTAAAAGCTGAGCTTGAAGATGCAAGCGGCCAAAAAAGAGCTCGTCTTATCAAGCGTCTTGAAGTTTTGGAAGCGTTTCGCCTTTCGGGTAATCGTCCCGAATGGATGATATTGGACGTTCTTCCCGTTATTCCTCCCGATATTCGTCCTATGGTTCAGCTCGATGGTGGCAGATTTGCAACCAGTGACCTGAACGATCTCTATCGCAGAGTTATTAATCGTAATAACCGTTTGAAGAGACTCCTTGAATTAGGCGCTCCCGATATTATCGTAAGAAACGAAAAGAGAATGCTTCAGGAAGCTGTTGATGCTCTTATCGATAACGGCCGCCGCGGAAAGCCCGTAACAGGCCCGAATAACAGAGCTCTTAAATCTCTTTCAGATATGCTTAAAGGTAAGCAGGGTCGTTTCCGTCAGAACCTCCTCGGTAAGCGTGTTGACTATTCAGGTCGTTCGGTTATCGTTGTTGGTCCTGAGCTTAAAATGTATCAGTGCGGTGTTCCGAAGGAGATGGCTCTCGAGCTCTTTAAGCCCTTCGTAATGAAGCGCTTGGTAGAGATAAATGCAGTTGGAAATATTAAGTCTGCACGTAAGATGGTAGACCGCGCAAGCAATGAAGTTTGGGATGCGCTTGAAACAGTTATTAAGGAACATCCCGTTCTTCTCAACCGTGCTCCTACACTTCATAGACTTGGTATCCAGGCTTTTGAGCCTGTCCTTGTTGAGGGCAGAGCATTAAAGCTTCATCCCCTCGTTTGTACCGCTTATAACGCCGACTTCGACGGCGACCAGATGGCTATTCATATTCCTCTTTCGGCAGAGGCTCAGGCAGAAGCAAGATTTTTGATGCTTGCTGCAAACAACCTCCTCAAGCCCTCCGATGGTAAGCCTGTCTGCGTTCCTACACAGGATATGGTTCTTGGTTCATACTATTTAACCCTCGTTAAAGAAGATGAGCCCGGAAAGGATAAGATATTCCGCGATAAGAACGAAGCAATCGTTGCTTATAACGAAGGCGTTGTTGGCTTGCATTCTCCCATTAAGGTTAGAATGTTCGGCGAGAAGGAAGATGGCGAGAAGTTCTATCGTATAGTTGATGCAACTGTTGGATTCCTTATTTTTAATGAATCTATTCCTCAGGACCTCGGCTATATCGACAGAACCGTTGAAGGCCATGAATTAGACCTCGAAATTGCTCCTTTCAAAATCGATAAAAATGGCAATAAGATTGCCAATAAGATCGGTAAGAAGGAGCTCAGCAAGATAGTTGACAGATGTATCGACGTTCACGGAACAAGCGAATCTGCAATTGTTCTTGACAATATCAAGGCAACAGGCTTTAAGTATTCAACCAAGGGCGCTATCACAGTTGCGGTTTCCGATGCTGTTATTCCTCCCGTTAAGGCTGATATTATAAAGAAAGCTGAAAAAGAAATCGAAGCTGTTAATGATGATTTTGATTATGGTCTCATCAGCAATAACGAGCGTCTTGCTCAGGTTATTAATATATGGAATAAAGCAACCGATGACGTTGCCGATGCCCTTAAGGATAACCTTGATGAATTCAACCCCATCTATATGATGGCTGATTCCGGTGCTCGTGGATCTATGAACCAGATCAGACAGCTCGCAGGTATGCGTGGACTTATTTCCAATACCTCCGGTCAGGTTATTGAGGTTCCCATCCGTGCTAACTATCGTGAAGGCTTGAACGTTCTTGAATACTTCATTTCTTCTCGTGGTGCTCGAAAGGGACTTGCTGATACTGCTCTTCGTACAGCTGACTCGGGTTACCTTACTCGTCGTCTTGTTGACGTTTCTCAGGATGTTATCATCCGTGATGATGATTGTAATACCATCGAAGGTTTGTCAATTTCCGATATCAAGGAAGGCAACTCCGTTATCGAACCTTTGGCAGAGCGTTTGGAGGGAAGATATCTTCTCAAGCCTCTCTGCGATAAGAATGGCGAGGTTATAATGGATAACGAGCATATGCTCAGCTCCTTTGATGCAGCTAAGGTAGTTGCAGCGATGGATTCCTTGGGAATGACTTCTATCGAAATTCGTTCTATTCTCACTTGTCGTTCAAGACATGGTGTTTGTAAAAAGTGTTATGGTCAAAACCTTGCAACCAAGAAGCCTGTTACCGTTGGTGAAGCGGTTGGTATCGTTGCAGCTCAGTCTATCGGTGAACCCGGTACTCAGCTTACAATGAGAACCTTCCATACCGGTGGTATCGCTAACGCAGAGGATATCACTCAGGGTCTTCCCCGTGTTGAAGAGCTCTTCGAAGCAAGAAGACCTAAACGTGCAGGTATTATATCTGAAATTTCAGGTGTTATCCGTCTTGGAGAGGAAAAGAGAAACACCGTTGTTTTCGTAACAGATAACGACAATGCCGATGAAAAGAAATATGTTATTCCTTATGATTATCACCTCCGTTCAGGAATCATTGATGGTGCTTATGTAAATAAGGGAGATTCTTTA
>JAZORV010000225.1:0-5088 GCA_045656785.1 Acutalibacteraceae bacterium
TCGATAAAAACGTCGAGCCCTTTTTTCACATCCCATCCGAAAGAAACACCTAACACGATAAATTTGTCTTCTATATTATATTTCTTTCTGAAATCGCTTTCAGTAGGCTTGAATATTGAAAGATCAATTCCATTATTTATAACCTTTAAGGGATAGTCCTTCAAAAAGGATTGTTTAACCTGATCTGCAAGCCATTGGGACGGAGTTATAATCGTTAAATCAAGTCCCTCAAAAAGCGCTTTTTTTCTTCTATGTAAGGTACGGCTTCTATCAAAAAACCAACTATATTCTTTTCTTTGAGGGCAAGAATGACATTCTGTTTTCCATTTTTTACATGAGATTGATAAAAAATGAGTGCAATAGCCTGTGAAAGCCCAGCAATCGTGAAACGTCCAATACAGTTTAATTTTTGATTGCTTCAAAAATTTGAAAAGCATATCTAAATTGCAGTCGTGGCTATGGATATTATGAAGATGCACTATATCGGGATTTATTTTTCGGATTTCTTTAATCAAGTTCTTGGTTGCGCTCTTGCTATTAAATCCATAATTTCCAAGCACTCGTGATTTTAAAGCTTGAAGCTTTATATACCATCTGCTGCCAACAAATTTAATGCCGTTTTTATAATCCGAATTCCCTTGAGAATAAAGGATATAGTTTTCTATTCCCTTTTCATTAAGAAGCTCGCTGACCGCAACGCAGATTTTCCCCGTACTGCCCTGCCCACATATCGCGTTTATTTGCATTATACGCATAAAACTACATCCTTACTGTGTTTTAACTCTCTTAAATGTTTTATAGTACAATCTTCTGATAAATGGTCTTATTTCTCCATATAACAAAGTTAACTTCAATTTAACTATATCAATCAAGCCACACATTTCTTGCGATTTTGCAACGCACAAGCATTTTTTTACTACAACCTTGTTATTATAAACTGCGTTATGCTTTGCGAAAGCAAACAAAAAATTGGTTTTTCTATCAGAAATTTCTGCAAATTTCGGTATTAACAAATCTCCCATATATTCGCTATCGCTATGATACAAAGCCCTACCGGTTTGAGTTAGTTGAGCGTTATGTACCCTGCCATACGTTGTAGCTTCTTCGCAAAAAACCAAAGAAAATTTGTTTATAAAAATATTCAACCACATAAGCAAATCTTGGCAATATCTTAATTTTTCATCAAATTTTCCAACTTTTTCAAAAACAACTCGCGGAATAAGAAGCGCACATCCATTAAAAGAGCCTTTATTAAGAAGATTGAATATCGATTCTTGCCAGGATATTATCCTTCCGCTTTCAAAACGGTTTTTGCCTTTAACGTCACTTAAAAAATTCGAATCTTTATCTATTTGTCTGCTTGCCGATAAGGCTATAAGGTTTTCTTCAGAATATTTTTTAATCTCTTCGATTTGCGATTCTATTTTTCTCGGAGCATACATATCATCGTGCGAAAGCCAGGAGAAATATTCTCCCTGCATTTTTTCTATTCCAAGATTTAGCGCAGATGAAACTCCACCATTTTCTTTATAAAAATATCTTATCTTATCGCCATACGACAGAGCAATTTTTTCCGTTGCTCCATCATCTTTCGAGCCATCGTTAACAACAATAATCTCTATGTTTTGGTATGTTTGCGCCAAAGCGCTATCAATAGCTTCTGCAACGTAGTTGCTCCCGTTATAAACCGGGATAATTATTGACACAAGTGGTGTTCTTTCGTTCAAGTTAATCACCTTTATTTTTTCTGAAATCCAAAATAAATTTCTTTCATAATTTCAACGACGTTATCAACGCTATATTCTTGAACTTTTAGAGCATTTTTTTCGCCAATCTCCCGGCATAAGTCAACGTCATCAATTAACAACTTTATTTTTTTACTAAAACCGATGTGGTCATAAGGGTCGCATATAAATCCATTTACGTTTTCTTCGACGAACTCTCTTATTCCTCTGTTATCTGAAACCACTACCGGCAATTTGGCAGCCATACCTTCTAAGGCTGCCATTCCTAATCCTTCTCTCAAAGAAGGGAAACAGCATATATCTGCGCAGTTATAGATATCGTTTATATCTTCTCGATACCCAAGAAGATGGAGCCTTTCTGCCATTCCAAAGGAACTTGCCAATTCTTCCAACGGTTGCTTTTGATTTCCTAGCCCTGCTATGCAATAATGAATTTTGGGATTATTTAATTCAGCGATAGCTTTAACAACAACAGCATGGTTTTTGTTGGTATTCAATTCGCCTACAGAAACTATCAAAATTGCATCTTCGGGGACACCCATGCTCTTTCTAAATCCGGCTCTATCTATCTCAATAGGTTTAAATTTGTTCAAATTCAAACCAACGCCCGGAACATACTTGACCTCTTTAGCTTTCATTTTTCTCGAAGCTATCTCATAATCCTCTTGATTTATTGTTATTAATAGATCGGTAAAATGGGCGGTGAATTTTTCTGCCGGATAGTAAATAAGCCAATTCTTGAGAGGTGCTCCTTTGAAAAAGTGAAAACCATGGGCTGTATAGATAACCTTTGTCCCTTGCTTTCTCGCCTTTCTGCAAGCGAGCCTTGTTAAAAAAGCGGCAACAGGAGTATGGCAATGAACTATATCGTATTTTCTCTCCTCAACAAGCTGCTTTATTTCCTTATAGCATTTTATGTTATCAGCACTAAAAGGCTTCCTTATACAAGAAAGCCTTATAATTTCGCATCCAAGCTCACGATAAAAATCGTCAACTTTATATTCATCTTCATTACAAGCTATATCAACGGTATGGCCATTCTTGACCAAATCGCCGATAAACTCTTTAAAATGGCGCATCATTATGCCCATTGTAACCGTATATAATATCCTCATTTATGCACGACCTCTTTTTCGGTGATTTCGGCTTCGGGGGAGGTGTATTCGTGTTTACCCTCGACTACGTCTTGCTCTTTGAATACTACAAGGATCGTTTTGAAGAATATTTTAAGATCGAAAAGGAAGGATATTCTTTCGACATACTCACCATCATATCTCGCCTTATCGGGAACCTCGATGGCATCTCTTCCGTTGATCTGCGCCCAGCCTGTAAGCCCGGGGGTGAGGGCATGGACGCCGTATTTATCGCGCTCTGCCATCAAATCGTCCTGATCCCACGTTGCGGGGCGGGGGCCGATGAGGGACATATCCCCTTTCAGGATATTCCAGAGCTGAGGGAGCTCGTCTATCGACGTTTTTCTGATGAAGCTGCCGACTTTTGATATGTACTGCTCGGGATTTTCAAAATCGGGAGTTGCTATCTGGGGCGTATCGACGCGCATACTGCGGACCTTATACACCGTGAAGCTTTCCTTATTCTTGCCGACTCTCGGCTGCTTGAAAATAAATGGGCCCGGGTCGAAAATTTTAACTACGATCGCCGTTATCAACAATATCGGCGATGCAAAGACGAGCCCAAACGACGACAGGATGATATCCATCGCCCTTTTGACATACTTTTGATACATTTTAAATTACCTCTTCTTTTTCCCCTTTGTGCTTTGCGCACAGTGTATATTATACTATACTTATATAATTTAGTCAAGCGAAAATGGACTAATTTAGGATATTAGTTGCACTATTTTTGTACACTTTTATTGAAATTTAGCGACTTGTCTAAAATTTCGGCAAAACTCGGGCAATAATCTTATTGAAAATCAGGAAGAAATCAGTTATAATATAGACAGAAACTTTTTTGGCATAACCTACCGCAATATTTTCATATATTTTACAAGACTTTTTTAGGAGGCTTTTTTATGAAAAATCCTATTTTCCGCGGTGCCGCTACGGCTCTTATTACTCCGATGAACGAAAAGGGCGTTGATTTCCCTGCTCTTGAAAAGCTTGTGGACTGGCAGATCAGAAGCGGCATTGATGCGCTTGTTATTTGCGGAACGACGGGCGAAAAATCCACCCTCAAAAACGACGAACATCTCGAGGTTTTGAAGGTTGCTTATTCTGCGGCGGCAGGGCGAATCCCCATGATTGCGGGAACCGGCTCTAATGATACGGAGCAGGCTGTTTTTATGAGTGGCGAGGCGGCAAAAATCGGATACGATGCGATGCTTTGCTCAACGCCTTACTACAACAAGACCACCCAAGATGGCCTTATCAAAATGTTCTCGGTTATTGCCGATGCTTCCGACCGACCGATTATTCTATACAACGTTCCCTCCCGCACGGGAATTGCCATCGAGCCTTCGACCTACGAGGCGCTCGCTGACAATCCCAAAATCGTTGGAATAAAAGAAGCGAACGGAGATATTTCGAAAATCGCAGAAACTGCCGCCCTCGTTGGCGACAGACTCCCCCTTTATTCGGGCAACGATGACCAGACCATTCCCATAATGTCACTCGGTGGAATAGGCGTTATTTCGGTTTTATCGAACGTTTTGCCGAAGGAAACGCACGAAATGTGTCGCCTTTTCGAAGAAGGCAAACTTGCTGAGGCGACTGCGATGCAACTGAAATTCGTGCCTCTCATTAACGCGCTTTTCTCCGAAGTCAACCCCATTCCCGTAAAAGCGGCTATGGCGAAAATGGGCTTCTGCGAAAACTACTTAAGGCTCCCCCTCGTTCCGATGAGCGAACAAAAAAAGGCTCACCTTTTTGACTGCATGAGGGCGCTTGGAATCAAAATTTAAAAGGACTGAAAAACATGAAAAAGCTTCTTTGCCTTGCTCTTTGTTTACTCTTTCTTTTAGGCTTTTCCGCCTGCGAAAAGAGCGAGCTTACGGGCTCCTGGCAAGCCAAAATTACCTACGCTGAGCTAACCGAAGGGCAGATAACCGCAGGCTTCGGAAAATTTTCCGACCATATCAAAAACCTCGACTCGGTTTCTCTTCACTACACCTATACCTTTTCCGAGGATGGAACTTATACCGAATCATGCGACACCGAAAGCTTTCTTAACGACATAAACGCTGTTTTAAAAGATGGAATCACCGATTATTACACCGATTACATTGCTGAAAACCGACTCAACATAACCTTGAAGGATGCGATGGCGGCAGACGGAATCACCTTTGACGACCTAATTGATGAATCGGTTATCTCGGGCTACA
>JAZORV010000226.1:0-3856 GCA_045656785.1 Acutalibacteraceae bacterium
ACTAAAATTATCTTCTTCATTATGTTTTAGTAATCTCGCAAACTGCGAAGCCGAGCTTATTTTTTGAATATTCAGCAATATCTGCAAAAGCGGCTTCTACCTGAGAAACAGTACCTGTTATAATCAAAGTTCCGCTAAATCTATCAACAAAGCCCAAAAGTGCGCCCGAAGATTTGATTGCAATATCGGCTGTTATAATGGCGGTTTCTGCGGGGCTAACGGTTAAAATTCCGATAGCAGAGCCCTTATAGTCAATTTTAGGATCAAGACCTAATTTTTTATATAAAATCGGGTCAGGGTTTGCAATTATATGCGCAAGGGTTATCTGTTTTCCGGGAACAATCTCCTGAATAATGCGCATTTTATCCTCTAAAGAGATATTATTTAAACTCATATTATCACCATTTGATATTATATCTCATTTGTTACCACTTGTCAAATAAAAAAAATAAAGGGTTGCCTAACTTCGGCAACCCTTTTAAAATCATCTCTTAGAAAGAACTTCTTCCTCGTATTTATAAATCTCTTTGAACCAATCCTTACCAACGGTTACCCCGCACTCTTCGCAATATTTATCCCAAACAAAGCCGAAGGGCAAGGTTTTAACTTCTTCTTGCATTGCCATAAGCTCTGTGAGCTTGTTCTCATCCTGCAAAGCTTTAAGCTGAGCATTAGGAGTGAGCATAGCGGAAAGAAGAGCCTTCTGGAAGCTTCTAAAGCCAACAGTCCAAGCAGAAATTCTGTTGATGCTTGCATCAAAGAAGTCAAGAGCTATGTAAACTCTATCAAGAGCATCATTTCTAACGATTTCTTTAGCAATTTCTTTAGTTTCATCATCGAAGAGAACTGCATGATCCGAATCCCAACGAACACCACGAGTTACATGAAGAGCGAGCTCATCAAAGAAGCAAAGAAGCGCGGGAATCTTATCAGAAACAACCTCTGTTGGGTGATAATGTCCATTATCCATAAGTGGCAAGCAACCATCGTGAGTTGCAGCAAAGCTGAGGGTAAATTCAGCAGATCCTGCAGTAAAGGACTCAACACCAATTCCGAAAACTTTAGATTCAACGCAAGGCTTAACCAAGTTCTTATCAAACGACTCTTCGAGGATGGCTTCGATCGACTCTTTATAGCGCATTCTCGGACCCATTCTATCAGCAGGAATATCTTTATATCCATCGCCTGTCCAGATATTCATAACGCAAGGAATGCCAGTTTGCTCAGCAAAATACTGAGAAATTCTGATACAAGCCTTACCATGCTCAATCCAGAACTTTCTTGTTTCTTCATCAGGGCTCGAAAGAGTTAAGCCATCCTTAACCTTGGGATGAGAGAAGAAAGTGGGGTTAAAATCAATACCCATATTTCTCTCCCTTGCATAATCAACCCATTTCTGGAAATGCTTAGGCTCGAGCTTATCTCTATCAGCATATTCGCCATCCTCAAAAATAGCATAGCAAGCATGGATATTAAGCTTTTTAGTTCCGGGGCACAATGACATTGCTTTATCCATATCAGCCATAAGTTGCTCAGGAGTCATAGCTTTACCCATGTAGTTACCGGTTGTTTGAATACCACCGGTAAGAGGGCCATCCTGGTCAAAACCCTTAACATCATCGCCCTGCCAGCAATGAAGCGAAACAGGAACATTTTTGATTTTAGCGATAACTGCATCGGTATCTATGCCGTAGCCCGCATAAATCTCTTTTGCGATTTCATAATTTTTATTTACGTTGCTCATAATATTTCTCCTTAATAATTACTTGTTTATGATTTTAAGGAAGCGCTCATAAGCTGCATCCCAAATATCGCCGTCTTCAGGCTCATAGGTCTCAACCGGGAAAGAATTAGCAACAATTTTTCTAACTTCCCAACGATCCTTAGCTTCTCCGAGTGCAAGAAGCTGAGCTGCCATATTACCAATAGCTGTTGCTTCAACAGGACCTGCAATAACTGGTCTTCTGATAGCGTTTGCAGTAAATCTCATCAACTGCTTATCTTTTGTGCCACCGCCAAGAACACGAAGAATCGGAATATTATATCCAGCAACCTTCTCGCAGTTCTCAATAGCATAGCGATATTTAAGAGCCAAGCTTTCAAGGGCACAACGCAAGAATTCTCCGCGAGTTTCGGGAGGTGTTTGACCCGTTTCAATGCAATATTCTCTGATTTTACCGGTCATGTTTCCGGGGGTCATAAATCTATCGTCATCAGGATCGATAAGCGCTTTAAGAGGAGTTGCGGCAAGAACTTCAGCGTCGAGAGTTTTATAATCCGTTTTGCCTAATTTCTTTTCGAACTCACGCTTGATTTCAGTATAGATCCAAAGACCCATGATATTTTTAAGGAATCTAACGGTATTATTATATCCGCCCTCATTAGTATACTGAGCTTCGAAAGCAAGATCGTTAACAACTGGCTCTTCAAGCTCGATTCCAAGAAGCGACCAAGTTCCGCACGAAAGATATGCGCAGTTCTCGCCCTTCTCCATAGGAACTGCCAAAACTGCACTTCCCGTATCGTGGCCACAAACAGAAATACATTTACCTTTCATTCCTGTTTCGGCAGTAATTTCAGGGAGAAGATCGCCAAGCATTTCGCCTGAAGGAGTTATTTTCTGAAGAATGTTTTTAGGAATACCGAGTTTTTCAATAATCTCATAATCCCAATCTTTGTTCTGAAGATTATACATTTGAGAAGTCGAGGCGATAGAAAATTCCGATGTTTTCTTGCCCGTGAGCAAATAGTTGAAATAATCAGGAATAAAGAGCATTGTTTCAGCTTCGTCAAGAAGTCTCGGGAATTTTTCTTTAATAGTTGCTAACTGGAACAAGGTGTTAAACTTAATAAACTGGGTTCCGGTTCTTGTATAAAGTTCTCTTGCGGGAATCTTTTCAAACACCTTTTCCATGGCGCCATCGGTCATAGTATCGCGATAGTTAAAAGGATTATTAACGAGCATTCCGTTCTTATCAAGTAATGCAACGTCAACGCCCCAGGTGTCGATACCGATACTATCAACCTCAGTTATACCTGCGCGAGCGATGTTAATAAGTCCCTGCTTTAATTCTTGGAATAATCTTAAAATATCCCAATAAAGATGTCCGTTTACCATTACGGGAGAATTATCAAAACGATGATACTCCTCTATCGTGATTTTTTCGCCATCGAACTCACCTAAAATAGCGCGCCCGCTTGTGGCACCATAATCAAACGTTACAAGCTTTCTTTTGCTCATTTTTCTACACTCCTTAAAAAGATTATAGCTTTTTATTTCTATATAATATTTTATCTTTAAGAGATATTTGCCTAAAACCAAGCTCATATCCTACAAAGCACACAAAAACCTTCAGAACTATCGGCAAGAGCATCGCAACCAAGCCAACAGCAGATATTTCCACAGTTTCGCTCTGAGTTAATGCGCTAAGGCCACTCAAAGGAATAGGTTTATCCGAAAAATAGAGGAAATAATTAAGATACGGCATAAATGCCGAATTTACAGCTGCGAAAATCGGAATTGCAAAATCAAAAACAGAAAACAATTTCGAAACAAGCATCAATAAATAAGCCGCAATTCCAACCAAGCTTCCGCATAATCCGAGCTTAATTCCGCTTAACTTATCTTTAGCTGCTCTTCCAAAAGAAACAACATTTGCTTGGTGAGAGCCATATCCCCAAGCGACCTCGTAAATCATAAAGCTAAAAACAACGAAAGATATAAGCTGTGTTGCTATTTCCGGAAAATGATCCTTACCATAAATCGGAGAATAGGAATGCGTATCATCTCCGGGAGGAATTTTATACTCACCATTTTCAAAATAATGCTGAGAATAGGTTGTTTCTTTTGTTTTCT
>JAZORV010000227.1:0-2346 GCA_045656785.1 Acutalibacteraceae bacterium
TTGCGCTTGATTATTTTGCATTTTTCGCAAATCTTTTTAACAGAAGGTCTGACTTTCATTTTAGATTACCTCCTAAAAAATTTAGTTTCTCTTACTTGGAACGCCAAGTGATGCGTCCTTTTGTTAGATCATAAGGCGACATTTCGAGGGTTACCTTATCTCCGGGCAAAATTCTTATATAATTCATTCTGAGCTTGCCGGATATATGAGCCAATATCTCATGGCCACCTTCGAGCTGCACCTTAAACATTGCGTTGGGCATGGCCTCAACAACGGTTCCTTCTAATTCTATCATATCTTGTTTTGACATTGTTTTGCCTCCTTAGATAATCATATTGAACTTGATTCTTTATTTAATCAGCTATTGTCATGATTTTCGGACCATCTGCCGTTATAGCAACAGTATGCTCGAAATGAGCAGACAATGAGCCATCCTTTGTAAGAACCGTCCAACCATCAGGCAAGACCTTTACATCATAGCCACCGGCATTTACCATTGGCTCGATTGCTAAAGTCATTCCGGGAACAAGGCGGATGCCTCTTCCTTCTTTGCCGTAATTTGGAACTTCGGGCGATTCATGGAGTGACGTTCCTATTCCGTGACCGACATATTCTCGAACCACTGAATAGCCCCGTCCTTCAACATAGCGCTGAACACTTGAGGAGATATCTCCGATGCGGTTACCCGCAACTGCCACCTTAATGCCTTCATATAGGCTTTCCTCGGTGGCTTTAAGAAGTCTTTTTGCTTCTTCACTTATATCTCCCGCAGCAAAAGTTGCGGCGTTATCGCCATGATAACCATTGATTGTTGCGCCAAGGTCGATACTAACGATATCTCCCTCTTTTATGATGCGCTTTTTCGTTGGTATTCCATGAATAACCTCGTTGTTGATAGATATGCAGGCTGTTGCCGGAAAGCCATTATATCCCTTGAAGTTAGGTACTGCACCTTGACTTCTGATATAGGTTTCGGCAATGCGGTCGATTTCCTCTGTCGAAACGCCCGGTTCGACCGCTGCACCTGCCATTTTTAATGCTCCTGCAGAGATTCTGCACGCCTCACGCATTAAGGCGATTTCTCTTGCTGTTTTGAGCACTATCATAATTATAACTCCAATGCTTTAAAGACGAGGGCGGTTGTATCTGCTACAACTTCCTGACCCTTAACGACTTTAAGCTTACCGCAGTTATCGTAATAACCTTTAAGCGGCTCAGTCTGGTCGTGATAGACATTTAAGCGTTCCTTAATAGTTTCAGGATTATCATCCTTACGCTGAACAAGGTCTGCTCCACAAAGATCACACACGCCATTGTTTTTGGGTTGTTTATACTCAAGATGGTAGCTTGCGCCGCATTTGCCGCAAACTCTTCTTCCCGAAAGCCTTCTGATAACGTCCTCATCAGGAACGTCTATCTCGAGAACGCAATCTATCTCAACGCCAAGCTTATCGAGAGCTTCAGCCTGAGGGATTGTTCTGGGGAAGCCATCAAGGATAAATCCGTTTTTGCAGTCATCTTTCAAAAGTCTTTCTTTAATTATTCCGATAACTACTTCATCCGGAACTAGTCCGCCGGCTTCAATATAGCTTTTAGCCTTGAGGCCGACTTCGGTTCCGTTAGAAATGGCTTCTCTAATAATATTTCCTGTTGAAATAGCAGGTATGGAAAGCTTTTCGCAAATGACCTCTGCCTGAGTGCCTTTACCTGCGCCAGGGGCGCCTAAAAGTATCAGTTTCATCGCGTTTCTCCCTTAATTAATCAAGAAAGCCTTTGTAATGACGCATCATCATTTGGGACTCAAGATTCTGAACCGTGTCAAGTGCAACACCGACAACGATCAAAATTGAAGTACCTCCGATTGCGAGGCTGCTCTGATCTGCCATCGACATAAAGATAGGCAAAAGAGCGATTACGCTAAGAAGAATTGCGCCCAAGAGAGTTACTCTTGAAAGAATCTTCTTGATAAATTCGATGGTGGGCTTACCGGGTCTGATACCGGGGATAGCTCCGCTGCTCTTGCGAAGGTTATTCGCCATCTCAACGGGGTTATACTGAATGGTAACATAGAAGTAAGCAAATGCGATGATGAGTACAAAATAGATTATTGCATAGAAAACTCCCTGAGAGCTGAAGAGCTGAAGAACTTTATACCAAGTGCTATCAGAATTCTTCATAAAGGAAAGAATCATTGTGGGGAGCATAAGGATTGAAGAAGCAAAGATTATCGGCATAACACCAGACATATTAACCTTAATCGGAATATGGCTGTTCTGTCCGCCATACATCTTTCTTCCAACAACCTTCTTGGCATACTGAACAGGAATTCTTCTTTCAGCGCCTGTC
>JAZORV010000228.1:0-3468 GCA_045656785.1 Acutalibacteraceae bacterium
GAAATAACTGCATCGCGCAGGATATTACCTGTAATCAAAGCTTTACACTCCTTCTTTAGCAATTATTCGGTAACAATTTCATCTACTCGGATTATCACCTTGGTTACGTCAATATCCGTTGCTTTTTTAACGGTGTATTTAACAGCCTCAGTGATACTGTTTGCGATTGTGTTTATATTTATACCGTACATAACGGCTATATGCAATTCCACTGTAATGGCATTCATATTGCCTCTTACCAGAATACCCTTATCGATAACATTCGATTTTTTCACCATCATTGAAATCTTCTGCTTGTTGCTCGGCACCATTCCGACAACACCATAGCAATTACCAACTGCATGACCAATTAATTTTGAAAGATATGCATTGGAAAAGCAGACTGTTCCGCCCATAGTTTCGTAAGAAATCATTATATTATCCTCCTTTAGTTTGCTCTTTTATCAGTGAATTCCCGATTCCGTGATAAACATCCCCACTTGAGGGCTGCATACCGCTAATATCGGTTGTATAGCTTAAAATTCCCGTTCGATAACAAATGGGAATTATTGGGAGCTCGGTTGCGAAAGCAGAAGCCACGTCAGCAAGCGAAGCGTCTCCTTTATAAAACTCCGAGAGTTTTTCGGCGGTAAGCCCACCGTATTTTTCTTTTTTCTCTTCGAGAGTTTCTTCTTTTTCCTCAGGCTTTGGAACATCCTCTAAATTTTGCTCATCGAGGTTTTCCACGTTTGGTTTCTCTTCCTTCTTTCGGTTTTTATAATAAACCCCAAAAGCCACAGAGCCACCTTTTGTTACAAGCTCTGAGATATCCATATTGTTTCCGATTTTAACCTCTGCCAAATAGAGATCGAAATATCCTTCTTTAAGATAAGTTTTATAATCCTTCCAAGAAAGCTTCTTAAGCTCAATTTCTATTCCTGCTAATTTCAAATCAGTTTTTATAAGCTTTGCAGCGGAAGCCCGCCACTTATTATCCTCATAATAAACAAGGCTAAGCTTCAAGCGTTCACCCTCGGAATTTACAAAATATCCTCCGCTATCTTTTCTATTATAACCTATTTCTTCCAATAGTGCAAGATAAACATTTTCAGAAGCTTCATTTTCATTCGAAGGAACGACATCCTTAAGCTTGCTCCAAGCAGGGTTGAATACGCTTGATGCCGGAGTGGCGTTTTGAAAATACGCTTCTTCAACTATGCTTTTCCTATCAAGCGCCGCAGAAACCGCCTGCCTCATTTCGGGATGTGACATAAGCCCACCCTTCATATTCGCGCCAAGATAAACTAAATTGTTTATATTAACGCTTTTATATCCACCTCTAACCTGCGGAAGCTCGCAATCAGAAAGATCAGAATAATAACAGGTTATATTTCCGACCTCGAGATTATGATTAAGAGCGTCGGTATCGGGGGTATCGATAAGCTTAATAGTCTCTACAGTAGGCTTTTTTCCGCTATATTTATCATTTAAAACGAGCTTTGTTTTTGCTTTGTTAATCTTATAAATTCCGCCGCCTATGGGAGGAATCTCTATATTATCGCTGCTCATTTTATCATCCGAGCCTTTTTTATAAATCGGAAAATCAAGCTGATTTTCAAAAAAAGGGTCAGCCTTTTTCAAGGTAAATACAACTCTATTAGAAGAGGCAGCCGAAACCGATTCAACATCGCCAAGCGCTTGAGCATACCTCGTTTTGGATGCAATAGCCTTCTCTGCGCAATAAACAACGTCATCAGAGGTTACGACCGAACCATCAGAAAACGTAGTGTTTTTAATAGTTACGGTAACCTTTTCTTTATCATACTTAACGTCCGTTGCCAAAGAATAAATTGCTTCGAAAGTATCGCTAAGCTTAATGAGGGAATCATATATTAATGGCGCAATCTCGCGATTCAGCGAAGTTACCGCATTATAGGGACAGAACGAATCCGTTACGCTGCAAGCGAGCGAAACAGTACGCTTAGCCTTCTGAGAGGTTTCTTCCGCTTGAAGCTTTTTCAGCTCGCTATCAACCCTTTCTGCCGAATCTCCGTTTTTCGGTGAACAGCCGGAAAGCAAAATAAAAGCCAAAAGCAAAGCGGCTATTATTCTTTTTTTCAAAGCATTTCTCCTTAATTTTATTCTATATTAATGGGGGTTATTCCGAGCGCCTTTCCGCTTCTGTCCGTTTCAATAATAACGCCCGAAAGCATAGCCTCGCCCGAAGCATTTTTGAATCTTACAGGTAGTTTATCCTTCATTTTCTTTATAGCGATATCCTTATCAACGCCGAGGATAGAATGCTTGACTCCTACAAAACCGATATCTGTTATATAAGCAGTTCCTTCGGGGAGAAGCTGGGCATCGTTTGTTTGGATATGAGTATGTGTTCCGAAAAGGGCGGTAACTCTGCCATCGGCATAAAAGCCCATCGCTCTTTTTTCGCTTGTGGCTTCGGCATGGAAATCAACGATAATTATCTTGGCTCCCATTTCCTTCGCCTCATTTATGAGAGAATCCATTTTTAAAAAGGGATTATCCATACTCTCCATATAAACCGTTCCGATAAGGTTTATAACAGCTATTGTAGTATACCCTAAGTCGCAAATAGCTATTCCCTTCCCGGGGAGCGCATCGGGCATATTGGCGGGTCTTAAAAGGCGGTCGTTTTCTTCGAGCATATCATATATCTCGGCTCTGCGAAGAGTATGGTTTCCGCCCGTTATAACGTCGGCACCGCTTGTGAAAATATGCTCGGCGCTCGAGGGCAGGATTCCGTTACCTTCAGCGGAGTTTTCACCGTTTACTATCGTGAAATCTATTTCATATTGTTTTTTGAGCATCGGGAGCTTTTCTCTTAAAAATTCACAGCCGTGGCTTCCGACAACGTCTCCTATACAAAGTATCTTCATTAAATAATCATCCGTCTATTTTAATTTTTTTGAGCAAAATTCCGCCAAAGAGCATTCCTCGCATTTTGGGCTCTGCGCTCGGCAGACGTCCCTTCCGAAAAGCACGATTCTATGGCAAAAATCATTTGATTCATCATCGGGCAAAAGTTTTTTTAGCTCATCCTCGGTTTTGCGGGGGTCTTTAGAGGTCGTCAGCCCCAAGCGATAAGCTATTCTTATGCAATGAGTATCGGTTACGACTGCGGGAAGTCCATAGACATCTCCGCAGATAAGATTAGCGGTTTTTCTGCCAACCCCGGGAAGCTTCAGAAGCCCTTCGAGGGTTTCGGGAAGCTCTCCGCCTAATTCATTATGTATAACCTTCGCCATTTTAACGAGGTCTTTTGCTTTTGTTTTATAAAGTCCGCAGCTTTTTATAAGCTCTTCAACTTCGCCTATCTCCGCATTCGCCATCGTTTGGGCATCGGGAAATTTTTTAAAAAGCGCGGGAGTTACGATATTAACTCTGGCATCGGTGCATTGAGCAGAAAGCCTGACTGCAACGAGAAGCTGAAATGGAGTTTCGGCAGTTAATGAG
>JAZORV010000229.1:0-3370 GCA_045656785.1 Acutalibacteraceae bacterium
GCCGAAAACCTCGTTTATTCATATAAGGATTTCGAGGCAAAGAACCATTCCTTTATGCAGGAATATCATTTCGAAGGCGGCGTTAATGGTCGTTACGTTGCGATGGTAGTTTATAACCCCATCCAGACCGATGACACATTCTATCATGACACAACAGCTGGAACCGGCACTACTTGGCTCGTTGAAAACCGTATTTCCTTGTTCCAGGTTTATGGTGTTTCCACTGTTGATCCCGTTATTTTCACAGAGGATGATAACGCAAGCTTAGAAGGCATCGATACCGCTACTTCTCTCGTCAACGCTTCTACAGTCTTCTCCGCTCAGGAGTATCTTGATGAAGATGGCGATGGCGTTTTCACAGCAAGCAACAGAAAGGCAGACCTCGGCTCTATTCTTTATGATAACGTTCTTTCGGGCGGCGACTGGAACTGCTGTGATAACCTCTTGATGTCAAAAGATCCGTTAGAGTATTATACCGATGGAACCAAGGGCTATTTCGATATCATCTATGATTTCGCAGGCCAGGTTTCTGTTGATGATATCCTCTTCTTCTCTCATACGGATGATTCAAGAACCTTCGGCTCTTACGTTCTTTATATGGGCGACGATATGGATACTATCTTCACAGATCCCACCTATAAGAGAGTCGTTGATAACCACGAGAAGAAATTTTCTCGCAACCATTATAAGTTCAACGAGCCCGTTGAATGCCGCTACGTTGTAATGCGCGTTCTCGATCCCGAGGCAGGCAAAAACGAGCTCTATCGCGGAGTTCGTTTCCTTGAGTTCAACATTTATGGAGAAACAAACAATTGGGCTCCTACGTTTTCTTCAGATAATACTGCAGGTTATGACGGAATCGACACCACAAGATCTCTTTATAATAACAATAAAGAAAATGCCGAGCTTCTTATCTATAGATATGATGCAGAGGGCAATCGAACAGGCGAAACCCATTATGCGCTTGGCGTAACCTCAAAGGTTTGGGAAAGCGAAACCCTTAAATCGGATGAATTGACCAACCAAAATCTTACCGCCGGCAGCGGCCACGTTGACCTCGAGGTTATCGATTGCCAGTCTGCCGCATATTACGACCTCGTCTTTAACCTTGGCGTTCCCTGCAAGGTTGATACAATTGCTCTCCTCAGCGGAACTGACGACAGCAACAGATGGGTCAGAGAATTCGATATCTTAGCGGTTAATGATCTCAGCGAGCTCTCAACTGCAAAGCCTCTCGCAAAGTACCGCGCAGTAGGCGCTCCCAGCCGTCGCCACGTTTATAGAGATAACGAGGGCTTTGAGGCTCAGTACGTTGCCTTCAGAATCCGTAAGGTTGATACATATATGTCGTCCGGTAGCTCTTCTTATGCAAGAATCGAAGCCAACGTTTATGGCGAGATTGGCGATGGCATCGGCGTTAATACCGGCGGCGCATATCAGCCTTCTGATATGAATGGAGACGGAGATACCGATGAAGCCGAAAAGTTCACCTCCTATTTGCAGTACGTTGACCTTTCCAAGAACCTTTTAGGCGATAAGGCTACCGTTTATAAGAAAGTGTTCTATGATGGCAAGGTTTATGATAATGCTATCGATGGCAGCATCGACGAGAGCTTTACCTCTACCACCACCGTTGCTCCTGATATTAACTGGCGCTCCAAGGCCGGCGGTACCGAGATCTTCTGGAAGGATGAAAACGGTAACGTTCGCGATGATGAAAGCAAATATTATAGCGAGATCGCTTATAGCTTCGATGGTATTGCCAAAATCAGCGCAATAAGACTCTTTGGCCACTATAACCACGAGCTCACACCTTCTCATTATAAGGTTTCCGTTGCAAATTCTCTTGATGACCTCTTCACAGATGATGCAGTTGAAACAGTTGAAGTAAAGAACTTCACAGCTGCTCGTTCCTGGGTTACCTTTGGTAAGCCCGTTGAGGCAAAATACGTTGGCCTTCGCATCATTGCCGGTGTTGCTCCTTATTGCTCCTTCGGTTATGATGCATGCTATGGCCGTATCTCTCATTTCACCGTTGAAGGCGAAATAACTCATACTTGTACTTATGGTGAAGTTGTAGCTGACGAGTATCTCAAGGCTGCCGCTACTTGTACCACCGCCGCAACTTATTATAAGTCTTGCGATTGCGGAAACGTTTCGGGCGACACCTTCGTTTATGGCGAGCCTAACGGCACCGCCCATACAGGCACAGAGGTTGAAGATAAGCCCGCTATTACTGCAACTTGTAAGCAGGAAGGCTTCACCGCTTCAACGAAGTGGAGCTGCTGTGGCGCTCCTATAAAGGCTGCTGAAAGCCTTGGTCTCAACAAGGATAACCACGAAGGAACAGAGGTTGAGGACGCTCCCGCTATCATTGCAACTTGTAAGAAAGAAGGCTTCACCGCTTCAACAAAGATGAGCTGCTGCGATGCTCCTGTAAAGGCTGCTGAAAGCCTCGGCTTCGATGCTAACAACCACGAAGGCGACATCGTTGCTTCCGAGGATAACAAGCCCGCAACCGCAACCGAGCCCGGTCTCGAAGGCAAAACAGTTTATAGCTGCTGCCCCGAGGTTGTAGTAAATGCAGGAACAGTTATTCCCGCCCTTGGCCACGTTGTAACCTTCTATGACCACAATAAGCTCCCTGTTTATACTCTTAATATTCAGGATGGCGAATCTGCTCTCGAAGCTGCCGCTGCAGCTGAGGCGCTCCTCCCCGCAAGAATCGGTTATACCTTCAAGGCTTGGGATAGTGACCTCGAGGTTGTTAAGAGCGAAATGAACATCTATGCAACCTATGAGAGAAACGTTGAGAAGAACCTCACCGCTTCTATCAATGGTCAGGAAATTGATAACCTCGCATTTGATGCTAAGATTACAGTTAAGGCAGCCGCAAAGGGTCTCTGGCTTGTAAATGGCGAGAAATATCACATTGGCAACGTTCTCACAGCTTATGCCTTTGGTGATATGGAAATCGAAGTAAAATCCCTTCCTGCAGATATGGACGAAAACGCACCCTTCGTTTCGCTTCTTAAAACAGTTGCCGAAAATGGTGAGCTCGTAGCATTCGTTCACGTATACGCAGGCGCAGGAGAAGTTACCGAATACGGTGCAAACTTCTGGAACGTTCTTAACGGCAATAATAAGAATGTCGTTGTAACCGCAGGCACAGATGCTATGATCACCCTCTATGGCGTGAAATCAGGTGCACAGCGCGGTGTTAAGGCTTATGCATTGGTAGATGGCAAGGCTATCTATTCTGAAAAGACCGCTGAATACACATTTTAATCTAAGAGAGGAGAATAATAATGAAAAGCTATAAAAAGCCCGAAGCAGAAATGCTTAACGTTCAGCTCGCTGAATATTGCGA
>JAZORV010000230.1:0-5071 GCA_045656785.1 Acutalibacteraceae bacterium
GCTGGGGTATTGCTTTAGGGCTTTCCGCTAATGATAGTGGAAACCAAGTAACCCTTTGGACCCCCTTCTCGGATGAAGCGAAAATGCTCGAGGAGAAAAGGGAAAGCGATAGATTAAAGGGAATTAAAATTCCTAAAAGTATCGCTGTTTCAACGGATATAAACGTTGCTTCCGGTGCGGATGCTATAATAACCGCTGTTCCTTCCTTCGCCCTCAGAGAAACCATGGAGCGCTTAAGCGCGGTTCAAAATATTGAGCTTGTAATTAACGTTGCGAAAGGCTTGGATGTCAAGACAAAATGCCGTTTATCGGAGGTAATTGAAGAATACCTGCCCGATGCAGATGTTGTTGTTCTTTCGGGCCCCTCTCATGCTGAGGAAGTTGCGTTAAGAGAACCCACCACGCTTGTTGCCGCATCAAAAAGTGAAGAAGCGGCTGAATACGTTCAAAAGATTATGACTAGCGAAACCTTGAGGGTCTATACGGGGGACGACGTTGTCGGCGTTGAGCTTGGCGGAGCGTTTAAAAACGTTATCGCAGTAGCTGCGGGAATATGCGATGGTATTGGTCTCGGGGATAACACTAAAGCCGCTATGATGACGAGGGGACTCAGCGAAATTGCAAGGCTGGGCGCTCGCCTCGGAGCAAGGCAGGAAACCTTTGCAGGGCTCACCGGCATTGGCGACCTTATCGTTACTTGCACCTCTCTTCATTCAAGAAACCATAATTTCGGAGAGCTTGTCGGAAAGGGCGTTCCTGTAAACGAGGCTCTCGAAAGAATCGGCACGGTTGAAGGCTACCATGCAGCAAAGCTTGCGCACGAATTAGCAGAAAAGGTTGGCATCGAGCTTCCGATAACCGAGGCTATTTATTCTGCGCTTTATGAAAAGCATAATATAGATGACCTTGTTAAATATCTTATGACAAGGCCTTCCTGCGCCGAGCACGAAAGTCATTGGTTGACAAAGGAATAATTTTGAGTATAATTAAATAGTATTCTGTTTTGGGGCAAGGTGCAATTCCTTACCGGCGGTATAGTCCGCGACCCATTTTTTAATGGCTGATTCGGTGAAATTCCGAAACCGACGGTTAAAGTCCGGATGATAAAAGCAGGAAAAAATATAACTTTGCCCCATACATTTTGTTTGTATGGGGTTTTTTGCAGGTGGTAAAAAATGAGAAAAATTAATATTCGCGGAATGGTAGTAGCTGCTATAATGGGAGCGTTGGGCTTTGTGCTTATGCTCGTTTCATTTAAAGTATCGTTTATGCCGAGCAACCTCAGTTTTGATGTGTCGGAGCTTCCCGCTTTAATAACATCATTTTCCTTTGGCCCTATGTATGGTGTTTTATGTTGTCTTATAAAAAATCTTTTGCATGTTTTTCAATCGCAGACGCTAACAATTGGTGAATTATCCAATTTTATTTTAGGTTCGGTATTTGTGTATACAGCAGGAATAATATATAAACGAAAAAGAACACGAGCAGGCGCTCTTTGGGGTTCGATCCTTGGTTCTGTTGCGATGGCAATATTTGGTCTTTTCAGTAATTATTATATTGTTTATCCAATATATGCAAAACTTTATATGCCTATGGAAACTATAATGAAAATGTATACAACCATCCTTCCAACCATTGAAAATCTTTGGCAAGGTTTGCTTGTTTTTAATCTACCCTTCACTTTGGTTAAGGGTTTAATAACCTCTTTGCTTTGTTTTCTTATTTACAAGAAGCTTTCTCCTATACTAAAAAATAAAACTTAATGTATACTATAAAAAGTCGAAAATAGTTGACAAGTGTATAAAATAGGTGTATAATCATTAAAGAAAATTAAATATCTTATCAAGAGTGGCGGAGGGAACAGGCCCTGCGATGCCCGGCAACCTGCAAAATAAGTAAGGTGCTAAATCCTGCGGAATTTCCGAAAGATGAGGTTAGAATAAAAGCCTGCCTTTCGGCGGGTTTTTTTGATTAAAAATATAAGGAGAAATAAAATGAACAACTTTCTTTTCACATCCGAATCAGTTACAGAAGGTCATCCTGATAAGGTTTGCGACCAGGTTTCCGATGCTATTCTCGATGCAGTTTTAGCAGCTGACCCCCGTTCGCGAGTTGCCTGCGAGACCTTCTGCACAACCGATAGAATGAATATAATGGGTGAAATCACAACCGGCGCAAGCGTTGATTTCGAATCGATTGCAAGAAGCGTTATTAAAGATATCGGCTATAATGAGCCCGAATCAGGCTTCTCTTTTGATACTGCCGATATTTCGGTTTATATTGATAAGCAGTCCTCTGATATTGCAATGGGCGTTGATAAATCGCTTGAGGCAAAAGGCGGAGAAAATGATTCCGAGCTTGAGCATGGCGCAGGAGACCAGGGCATGATGTTTGGATACGCTTGCGATGAAACCGAAGAATTAATGCCCCTTGCAATTTCCTTGGCGCATTCACTTTCAAAAAGGCTCACCTTGGTAAGAAAAAGCGGACTTCTTCCTTATCTTCGCCCCGATGGCAAGAGCCAGGTAACCGTTCAGTATGAAAATGGCGCGCCCAAGAGAATCGAAGCGGTTGTTGTATCAAGTCAGCATAGCGCAGATATCGAGCTCGAAGAGCTTAGAAAGGATATTCTCGAAAACGTTATAAAGCCCATCATCCCTCCGCAATTTATGGATGAAGAAACAAAAATTTATATCAACCCCACAGGTCGCTTTGTTATTGGTGGACCTCAGGGCGATACAGGTCTTACAGGCAGAAAAATAATCGTTGATACGTATGGCGGATATGCTCGCCATGGCGGCGGCGCCTTCTCCGGAAAAGACCCGACAAAGGTTGACCGTTCAGCCGCTTATGCCGCAAGATACGTTGCTAAAAATATCGTTGCTGCCTCTCTTGCAAAAAAATGCGAGATTCAGATTGCTTATGCCATCGGTGTTGCGAACCCTGTTTCCGTAATGGTTGATACCTTCGGAACGGGTAAGGTAAGCGATGAAAAGCTATCCGAGGCGGTTAAAAAGGTATTTGACCTTCGCCCTGCTGCAATTATCAAAAATCTCGACCTCAGAAGACCTATTTATCGCGATACCGCCGCTTACGGACATATGGGTAGAACCGATATTGAGCTTTCTTGGGAGAAAACCGATAAGGTTGAAGAGCTTAAAGCAGCAGTTAAATAATTGAATAAAAGCTAACATATAATATTTAAAAACGGAGGAAATGATTATGATAAATTTAAAAGGCAGAAGCTTTCTCAAGCTTTTGGATTTCACCCCCATCGAAATCGAAGGTCTTATAGATTCCGCCATCGAATTTAAGGCTCAGAAATATGCAGGAATCCCTCATAAATTATGCGAAGGCAAGAATATAGCCCTAATCTTTGAAAAGACCAGCACCCGTACCCGTTGCGCCTTTGAGGTTGCCGCGGCAGACCTCGGAATGCATCCCGTTTATCTCGATCCCTCGGGCTCGCAGATGGGCAAGAAGGAGAGCATTGCCGATACAGCTCGCGTTCTCGGAGGAATGTTCGATGGAATCGAATATCGTGGCTTCGGTCAGGAAAACGTTGAGGCCTTGGCTGAATATTCGGGCGTTCCCGTTTGGAATGGCTTAACAAATGAATTTCATCCGACCCAGATTTTGGCAGATTTTATGACTATCAAAGAGCAGTTTGGAACTCTTGACGGCATAAAACTCGTTTATATGGGCGATGCAAGATATAATATGGGAAATTCCTTGATGGTTGGTTGCGCAAAAATGGGTATGCATTTTGTTGCTTGCACAACTCCCGAATATTTCCCCGATGAAGCCCTCGTTAACGAATGCCTCGAAATTGCAAAGGAAACCGGAGCCAAAATCGAGCTTCTTTCCGATCCTATGGAGGCAACCAAGGGCGCTCATATCATCTATACCGACGTTTGGGTTTCCATGGGCGAGCCCGATAGCGTTTGGATGGATAGAATACAGGATCTAACTCCTTATAGAGTAACCAAAGAATTAATGGATAATGCAGGACCTCAGTGCAAATTTATGCATTGTCTGCCCGCCTTCCATAATCTCGAAACAACTATCGGTCAGGAGATTTTCAATAAGTTCGGAATCGACTGCATGGAGGTTACTGAAGAAGTCTTCGAGAGCGAAGCCTCTATTGTGTTCCAAGAAGCAGAAAACAGAATGCACACAATAAAGGCCGTTATGGCAGCAACTCTTTAATCAGGTTTCCTCACTAAGCGTATAAAGCCTTTTCAGCTGTTCGACGTATACAAAATACGCCTGTCACAGCCGAAAAGGCTTTCTACATCTTAGTGAGAAAACCTTCGTATGCGGTAAGCGTATAAAGCCTTTTCAACTGTTCAACGTATACAAAATACGCCTGTAACAGCCGAAAAGGCTTTTTGCATCTGTTCGAGAAAACTCTTGTGCAGAATGAAAATCAAAAAGCGCGAAGCAAAGCAATGCGCTTGTTTTTCAAGAAAAGATAAAAAATTGCTATAAGAGGATAAAAATTGGCTTGTAAAAGGATAAAAACGGTGATAAAATTAAAATATAAAATAATATTTTAAGGAGAACGATTATGACCGATAAATTGCTCCAATTTTTAGTTGATAAAAAACACCATGCTTTTAGAAGAAAAGTTGATTTTTCCTTATCCGAGGAATATTCGGCTTTGGGCCTTTCGGCAGAGGAGAGGGTTGTCAGAAGATTTGAGCTTCTTTTAAAAGAAGAATCTCCCGTTATTTTGGAAGATGAACAGATAACCTTTCTTCGAACCATCGAAAATCTCCCTGCAATTTTTCTTGATGAGGAATGGAAAAAAATTGAATCCGAAAATTATATCCATGAAATCGGATTTATGTCCAACGTTATTCCTGATTATGAAAAGCTTTTATCCTCGGGCCTTTTGAAGCTTAGAGAAAATGCAAGCGAAGCCCAAAAGAGAGTAATTGATGGCATAATAGATCTTAGCGACAGATATTTAAAAGAAGCAGAAAGTTGCGGCAGGGAAGACGTTGCCGAGGTTTTAAGGATTGTTCCCAAATATCCTGCCAAAACCTTGCGCGAGGCTATGCAGTTT
>JAZORV010000231.1:0-1523 GCA_045656785.1 Acutalibacteraceae bacterium
CCGATATGCTCATGAAGATTAACATTGAGCTTTGAAAATGCTTTATTATATTTATCAACCAAGCTTAATCTTTTCTCTGTGAAAGTATCATATTTTTTAAGCTGATGAATTCCGATAGAAGCCATAATATCAGTCATATTGCATTTATAAAGGGGCTCTACTATATCATATTCCCATGCACCCTTCATCATCTTAGCTCTTGCGTCCTTTGATTGTCCGTGAAGAGACATAAGCTGAAATTGCGTATAAATATCATCGGAAGATATTTTATCATGCTTAGGCCATGTTGCAGCTCCTCCCTCTCCGGTTGTTAAATTTTTTACTGCATGGAAAGAAAACGAAGTAAAATCACAATAAGTTGCAGCTTTTTTTCCTTTGTATTCAGAACCTAAAGAATGGGCTGCATCACAGATTATTGCAATTCTGCCGAGCTTTTCTTGAATATCATTAGAAGGCTTATAAATATTTGCTTTCTTTTTTACAATTTCAAAAAGTTTATCATAATCGCAAGGTATTCCTGCGATATCTATGGGTATTATTGCCTTTGTTTTATCGGTTATAGCTCTTTCTATCGCTTCATAATCTATTAAGAAAGAATCCTTTTGGCAGTCAACCAATACAAGTTTTGCGCCAACATGACAGATAACACTTGCAGAAGCAGTATAGGTATAAGCGCAGGTAATAACCTCATCTCCCTCGCCGATTCCGAGAAGACGAAGAGTCAATTCCATTCCTGCAGTAGCGGAATTCAAACAAACGGTTTTATCAGTACCGCAGTATTCAGTTAATCTATTTTCGAAAAGGCGGGTTTTCGGCCCAGTAGTGATCCAACCCGAGCGAAGAGTATCAACAACTTCCGCAATTTCTTCTTCTCCAATAAAAGGAGGCGAAAAAGGTACTTCCATAATGAATTCTCCTTAATATCTTATGTTATAATTATCCAAATACATTATACCAAACTTTTATCAATCTTACAATAGTAAAATCGGATATAACAATATATTTTTTATTGGTTTTTGAAGGAAAATATTTTCATTAAATTTCAAATATTTTTAAAAAGGATATTGACAAAACACAAATTTATGTTATAATAATCAAGTCAGCTTGAGGGCCATTAGCTCAGTTGGTTAGAGCAACCGGCTCATAACCGGTTGGTCCGGGGTTCGAGTCCCTGATGGCCCACCACATATTTAGGGGCATAATGTAATGGTAACATTCCGGTCTCCAAAACCGTCCTTGAGGGTTCGAGTCCTTCTGCCCCTGCCAAAAAAATCGATAGGTTCCGCCTATCGATTTTTTATTTATTGAAAAGCAAAGATATCTCAACACCGTAGCGCATACTTTTAGAAATGCCCATATTTTGCTTTCGTGATTTTGATGTAAAAACTCTGTTTTTATAATATATTTTCATTAAATCAAATCTTAAACAGCAAAATTCAAGTCAATAGGCAAAATGTTTTGAGATGGCACTTCATCTAAAAGATTTACAGTCAGCAAGTCGCCTGATTTAAGCTTTGATATAA
>JAZORV010000232.1:0-5354 GCA_045656785.1 Acutalibacteraceae bacterium
TCTATTTTTTCCTGATGGGTAAATCCAAAATATCCTAAGCTTTCGATATAAGGAATCGCTGAAAACAAATAATCTTCAAAGCGAATGTAAGCGAGCTTCATTTTTCCGTAGGTTTTGCGAGTGTGCATTAAGTGGGTATAAAATCCGCTATTTAAAAATCGCCCTTCAATAGCTTTGTCGGAAATAAAAACGTCGGGAGTGCAGATAGCCCTCAGAGCATCAAAATCCATTGTGTTAAAGGCGGAGATCAAGCGACGAATAAGCTTTGGCGCTTCATTTGAGGGATAATGAAGCAACATATTTCTGCCCATTGTTTTTGTCAGCAAGTGCGGTTTGATATTATCCTCGTTTCCATAGAGGTCGAAAACGGTGTAGTCGGAGTCAGTTTCGTCTTTTTTGGAAACAAAAAGATTAAAAATAAGAATTTTCCGACCCTTAGCAATTTTCTCCTTTCGGAGCCTTGCGCAGTAGTCGGCGCTGATATTTGTGATCTCCATGCCTTTGGCGGCATAGAAAAACAAAGCAAAGGGCTCGCCTTGATTTTCGCAGGAGTAACCTATGCAGTCGTCTAAAATGATGGATTCACCCAAACTATATCCGTTTGATTTTATCCAAGAAACAGCAAATTCATCCACTTTTTTCCAAACGTATGCATCGTCATTCTCGAAGTTGCAGTCGCCTTGGCGAAGGGCTTCAAGCGTGTTCTTCTTTCCATAAGCGTGGCAAAGCAATTCTTTGAGAGAGTTCTTTCGGGAGCGCGGCTCGATCTTTGGGAGAGCTTGGTTTGCAAAGCGTTTTAAAAATCTTGAGCTTCGGCAAAAACGGATATTTTTGATTTTTTTATCGTCGTTTATTTCGATAAAAGTGATATAAGCAAGCTTGTCGCCTTGATAAGTGATAGCGCATCTTTTTCCTTTCAAAACGGCGGGCAAATCATCGGTGGTGCAAAGCTCATCCTTGCTCAGCGCGAGAGTATGGGTGTATTTATTTTCGGGCGTTAATTTCTCGTTGATTGCTTCAAGACGGTTTATGATCCTGTCTGCGCCCTCGAAAAAGACGTCGGAATAATCCGAGCGGTATATACAATCCTCGCTTAAATAATGCTTTAGAAGAAAAAGCTTGCCGCTATAATCTGCATAAGATAGAATAGCAAGCAGATTTAGTTCGTAGTCGATTCCGAGAGAGCAGTCGTCGGGGTTGAAAAGAACGATTTTCTCGATAGTTCCATAACTGCAAACGTCAATCCAAATTGCGAGCTTTAGCTCACCTCCTGAATAAAGCGCGATCGCATCGAGACCTTTGACGGCTTCATTCTTGCAATCCAAAAAGTGCAAAACTTCAATGCTGTCAACCTGCTTTGGCAGCGCTTGCTCAAGCCGTGAGGCGATATCCTCTTTTTTGATATTTTCTTCATTTCCCGAGAGATCGGCGAAGGAGATAGTGTCGCAACAGCATCGGGTGAAGCGGCGAAGATCACCCGTTTCAATGCCGTCAATAAAAGCTTTTTTATCGTTCGGGAAGTTCGGAATAAAACCATTTTTATAGCGTTCCCAATCATCAGATATAACGCCCGCGTAGGGATTTCTATAAAACGCTCCGCATTGTTCACTTTTTAAAATAGCATCCAACGAAAGGGCTGCGGTTACCTTTATCAGATCTCCGCGATCGATTCCAGAATATACGGAATCCTCTGCAATTAAAACGGTTATAGCTCCGTTTTCTGTTTTAACGTCGAGCTCGAAAAAGCAGCTTTCCTTTCCCGAAAATTCGAAGCTCCTTATCGTAATATCGCTTATTTCACCGAAAAGAGTTATCCTTTCATCATCGAGTGCATCGCATGAGCATCCTTCATATTCATCAACCCTTAGCTCCTCGATGCTGTCCGCGAAGGCTACTATCTGACCGTTAATAACGCTTCCCGCTTTCGTTGATGGCAGAATATCGGGGCTGACGATTCGAGCGGGAATGATTTTTCCGCTTTCTGTTTTGAATTTGAAAAAATTATCATCTTCGGTTGAGCTGTTTTTTTCCGCGATCTCTAAGGACCAATTATGACTGGCGCAAAAATGTATAGAGGTTTTTAAAGGTGTGCCGTCAAGAAGCTCGCAACGGTGAAATTCAATATAGCATGGGTCACAAAAATAATGGTAATTATATTTATAGCCGGGCTTGATATGCGATTGATTTTCCGAAAGAAATTCTTCGAAGCTCTCCTTCATCTCGGGTTCGAGCAGCCATTCAAGCCTCAAGGCTTTATAGAAATTCATATCCTGCCCCTCCTTTAGTAAAAGTAAATAATTTCGATGAAATCACAAAAAGCTTTATGCTTTTCCGTCCAAATGCAAAGCTCTTCAAGAAAAACAACGTTTTGAGCACGGTTTTGCCAAAGAGAAGCACAGACCCTTCCAAAAATTGGGATAAAGCCTCTCCGTTTTGCCGAAAAATCAGAATAATCGATCCCGAAAGCATCCTCGAAGGCATCATCAAAGGACTCAAATGAATAAAATCTCTTCCAGCGCTCGAGACATTCGAGCCATTTATCTATCGGAACGTCGGGATCCTCGTCGAAAGAAAAGTCGCATAATTTGAGAAAAAAGCTAATATAGGTGTAAATGTCTTCGTTGACAACGATTTGCGAATCATAGTCCTCTTCTTGATCCCTTGCAGCGAATAGCTTTGAAAATTCATATAGATAAGATATAGACTCCTCGTGGTATTCGCGCAGCGTAAAGGATGAAATCTTATTGTCCTTGTTAACCTCGATGAAAAGCAGAGCTCCGTCTTCGGGTAAAAAGGGATGATCTTCCATCAAAAGCCCCAAGGCGGGGAGTTTCGGAGCTTCATCCGATTCGTTTTCGATTTCCACAACATGAAACTCAGGCTCAAACTCGGCTTTATCATAGATCTCCTGAGCTATTTGAGTTAGCTTTTTTGTAACCGCGGCATAGCCTTTGTGGATAGTTGTTTCCGAATCAGATTCGAAGGTGCAATTTTCTGAAATAATTGAAAAGACTTTGGCAATATTCCCATCTTCTCGGGTTAATTCCAGAGAAATATCGCTAAGATAGTTAAAAATAAGGGTTCGCGCCTCAAGGGGCGTTTTTTGAGCTTTTCGGTTTCCGTTTTTATTAAGTTGCTTATCCATTTTTTCACCTGCTTTATTAATTAAAGTGTTTTCATGATTGAATTATAACGCATCCTGAGTCCTATAAAACGGACTTTACTTTAAAGACTATCTTTGTTTTGATTATAACTTATATTGCGCAAGATATCAAGAGGGGAAGGGAGTGCTGGAAAAAAGAAAACAAACACATCCGATTTATCCCTCTTTTTTTCAATTAATTTTATATGTGGTGTTATAAGGAAATGGAGATGAAAATGTATAATTATTTTGTTTTTCATCCTAAAAACTATAAGAAAAGGTGAAATTTTTGCTCAAAAGCGCCTCCTCGAAACCGCTCAAAAAAGCTACAAAAGTTAAAATTATGTAAACCTTATCTTGAAAAAATCATTTTGCTTGAAAAGAGGAGCGCTTTGTGATAAAATAGCCTCATGAAAAACGATTTATGGGGGGGCAGAACGTGGAAAAAGTGGCTCAGATTATCGGGATTGTGGCGGTGGTGACCTTTCTTCTCAGCTATCAGCAAAAAAAAAGGAAAAATATCATTTTGCTCAATGCCACCTCTCGCATACTATATATTATTCAGTATATTTTGTTAGGCGCTTTTTCGGGAGCTGTTCTGGATGTTTTGGGCGCAGTTTCCTCTATCATCGCAGGAAATAAGCATAAAGGATTTATAAAGAAGCACCCATTTTTCTGTATTCTCGCAATTAATTTTTTAATGACAATCGCAGGCGTTGCCATTGCTCTCAAAAACGAAAGCTGGATTGACCTTTTTTCTCTTGCGGGCGTCCTTTTGCATACGAGCGCCTTCTGGTTGACCAACGAAAAACATATTCGCCGAGTTTCCCTCATCGGCTCGCCCTGTTGGCTTATCTATAATTTTTCGAGCAGAGCTTATGGCTCGGCGGTAGGAGATCTGCTCTCCATCTGCTCTATCGTTATTGCTATGATAAGATATCGAAAAAATACAAATACAAACGAATCACTTTAAAAACATCGGGATTTACAAGAGGAAAGGTGAATTATACCTTTCCTTCTTCTTTTTTTCTGATATAATAAAAAGAAAAAGGGATTGATATTATGGATAGGAGCTTTATCATATCTGTTGCTAAAAAGGCGGATTTTCCGCCCGAATTTATATCTGAGCTTGAGGCTTATCTCGATTTCGCCTTTGCGGATGGGGAGATAAAGCGCGCTCTTGAGGAATATTACAATCTGCTTTTCAAGGGCGAAAAGGATACTTTCCCGATATCCCTTGTTGATGAGATTCCGATTCCCGAGGCTTCGGAGGAAGAGTTCCCCGGTTTCTTTTCTTCGGTGATTTTCTTTGCCGCCGCGGAGCATTTCGAGGATTATATTAGTAAAAATGGGCTTGAAAACTGCAAATACGACCTTTCCGCTACCTATTATAAAAACTTGCGCCGATTTGCGCAGATGAATTTTGCCCAAAAAAGCTCCTATGCTCTCATAAAGCACGGGCGTTATCTTTATGGCTATTCCAAACCCTATATTTTGCACGTTGGCCGACTTTCCTATGAGCTGATGGAGGAAAGCGAAGCGCCTTGCGAGGTTTATGAGGATGCAAACGGGGAGAGAATGCTGCTTTTAAAGGGCGAAGCGCCCAAAGAGGGCTTCAAAAAGCTTCTTAAAGAGGGAGATTATTATATAACGATTCATATTCCCGGAAATGATAAGCTTACCCGCGAGGCGGTTGAAGAATCGATTGCCGAAGCACTCCCGATAATTCGAAAAACTTTTGGCAAATACAATCCAAAGTGCTTCTTATGCGATTCCTGGCTTTTAAGCCCTCAGCTCCTATCCTTTTTAAAGGAGGATTCAAATATCCGCGCTTTTCAGAGTATCTTTCAAATAATAAAGGGCGGTCTTTGCGAGGGGTCACTTTTTGAGCATATTTTCTGTGTTCCCTATTGCCCCGTAAATGAGCTGAAGCCTCGAAATTCCTTTCAGAAATCAATCCTATCTCTTTATGATAAAGGCGAGCGCCTCCACGCAGGCTACGGCATTTTAAAAAAAGAATATTCAGAGCGCTTCTGATAAATAACCCCTTTTCAAATGAATTTGTATATGATATAATCGATATTGTAGAAAACGGTTATAACCGTTTTGGCAGAATAAATTCTGCCTCTGACAAGCTTATGCTTGTCAGCTACATTCGATTGCAATGAGTGTTGTGCAAAATTAAATATTAAAATTTAATTTTGCTTAAGCC
>JAZORV010000233.1:0-2331 GCA_045656785.1 Acutalibacteraceae bacterium
AACAATTTGATAAGGGTTAGCCGTTCGATAAAGGATACCGCTTACCGCGCTATGCAGGTAAAAGAAAGGCTTATGAGCGAAAAACAAACCGAGCCTACCGTGGCACACATTGCAAAAGAGTTGGAATTACCAATAGAAGAGGTTGTTGTGGCGCTCGAAAGCATAGTGGCACCCATGTCGCTATACGACCCTGTTTATTCCGATGGTGGCGATACGATTTATGTGCTTGACCAACTCGGCGATAATAACGATGATAAAAACTGGCTTCAAGAAATTGCCTTTAAACAAGCGATTGCCGATTTGACAGAACGCGAAAAGCATATTCTTGGTCTGCGCTTTATGAGGGGTATGACCCAAATGGAGGTTTCGGAAGAAATCGGAATAAGTCAAGCGCAAGTATCTCGCCTTGAAAAATCAGCTCTTAATCGAATTAAAAATTCATAATTATTTTGAAATTTCATATATATTTATGAGAAAATATATGGAGTGGATTTTATGGGGTGTAGAATTTCTGAGCTAAGGGATAAGCAGGTGGTTTGTTGTAATAGCGGGATAGCGCTTGGAACCGTTTGCGACGTCGAAATAGATACTACTAACGGTAGACTTTTATCTTTGGTAATATTTGGAAGAAATAGATATTTTGGGCTTTTTGGTAGAGATGATGATATAATTATTCCTTGGAATGAAATCAAAGTTATAGGTCCCGATACCATTCTTGTGGGGATTCAGGCACCTCAAATTAGAAAAAATTTTGGATTTTTTAAAAATAGATTTTAAAAATTTCACTATTAAAGAAGTTATTTCCCTTATTAATTTTCAAAATTTATAGCAAAATATAAATAGAAAAAATAATAGAGGGATGTGTTTATGAAGAAATTTATTAAAAGTACTTGTATTTTCCTTTCGCTGCTATGTTTTTCGCTTCTCGGTGCAATAGGATATGCAAGGACAACTATTACCGATAATTATTTGGCGTCTGATTTTAATCTTAATAAAACAGAATTGCCGATCGATTACGAAATTTTAAGCGTAGCAAAAGAAACTGTTTTCAGAACGGATCAAAAAGAAGATTTTAACGTAGTTTTTAAGCTTTTCGGAGTCTTTCCAATAAAAGATGCCTCTATCAATATTGAAAAAAGAAGCTACGTAAATGTGTTGGGGAAACCTTTTGGAATTAAACTATATACAGATGGCGTTCTGGTTGTTAATCTATCTCCCTTTGAAACCGCAGAAGGAAATATATGCCCTGCAGCAATTGCAGGGCTTAAAAGCGGAGATTATATAATTTCAATCGATGAAGTTAATGTTTTCTCTAATAGCCAGCTTGGAAATATAATCGAAGCGGCAGGAGGAAAATCAATGGAGGTAATTTATTCAAGAAACGATAAGGTTTATAAAACAAAAGTTTCCCCAATGCTCTCAAATGAGGACGAAAAATACCACTTGGGAATGTGGGTTCGGGATAGCTCGGCAGGGGTCGGAACGTTGACGTTTTTTGACCCTGAATCAAATATTCTCGCAGGTCTCGGACATCCCCTTTGCGATAGCGATACAGGGGAGATGATATCAGTTAATAAGGGAAGCATTGTTGAAGCGGAAATTTTATCGATTGCTAAAAGCGAAGCAGGCAGAGCAGGCGAGCTTCTCGGAAGATTTAAGCCTAATGAGTATTCAAAAGCGATAACGAATAGCCCTAATGGTATTTACGTTAAATGCGAGAAAGCAATCGGGGATAGTTCAATTCCGATAGCCTATAGCTTTGAAATCGAAGAGGGAAATGCAGAGCTTATTACAACCGTAAGCGGTGAAGAACCGCAAAAATACGCCTGTATGGTCGAAAAAATATACGACAAAGAGGGGAACAAAAACTTTCTTATCAAAGTAACAGACGAAGCTTTAATTTCAAAAGCGGGCGGTATAGTTCAGGGTATGTCCGGCAGCCCTTTAATTCAGAATGGTAAGTTAATTGGAGCCGTAACCCACGTTTTAGTCGACGACCCGACAAAAGGCTACGCCATATTTGCCGAAAATATGCTCACAACCGCAAAAAGCGTAGCGCAAGAATATTTAAAAGAAGCATCTTAAAGTAAAAGAATCACAATTTTGTGATGTTTTTATCTTGCATTATATTAAATAGTGTGTTAAACTGATATTGCCAAACTAAGTTAATAGTAAAATCAGGAGCATTTTATTCTATGGGGTATTATGCCTTTTTTGTCATTTTGCTATGAATTTGATAAAAATGCAAATTCCATCAGCATAATGGCAGAAATGCTCTTATATTGACTTAGTTTGGCGACTATCGGAGTTTGCGTTTTTGGTGCGGTTACT
>JAZORV010000234.1:0-1461 GCA_045656785.1 Acutalibacteraceae bacterium
GTTGCAAAAGCATCAGACCTATATGAATAATTCAGGCGAGGCTGTTCGCCATGAGATGCAGTTTTATAAGCTATCTCCCGAGAACGTTATCGTTATCTTCGATGACATTTCGCTCGACGTTGGCAAAATAAGGCTCAGAAGAAATGGCTCTGACGGCGGTCAAAAGGGTATGCGAAGCATAATCGAGCTCACAGGAAGCCAAGACTATAAGCGCATTAAGATAGGTGTCGGCAAAAAGCCGCATCCCGATTATAATCTTGCCGATTGGGTTTTATCTAAATTCTCCTCTGAGGAAGAGGAAGCTCTAAAGGCTGTTTTCGAAAAGGTGGCAAGGGCTGCCGAGAGCATCGTTAAAGAGGGCATGGACAAAGCCATGAATAAATTCAGCAGTTGAGGAAAATAAATGAATTTTTTAGCTTCTGTTTTTGAATCAACCCCAGAATATAAAAGGCTTACATCTAAAATCGAGGGAGGGGAGCTGCCTGCCGCCTTTTGCGGATTTTCGCATATTCATAAGGCGTTGGCTTTAAAAACGCTTGCAGCGAGAGGCGAAAAGGTGGTTTTGCTCTGCTCCGAAGAAGGGGAATGCGCCAGAATGGCGGAGGATCTCTCGGTTCTCGGAGAATCCGTGCTTACCTTCCCCTTCAGGGATTTTACTTTAAACGATGTCAGCTCATATTCGAGGGAATATGAACATAAAAGAATAGGCACCCTGTCGAGGCTCCTCGGCGGGGATTTCTCCGTTTTGCTTTTAAGCGTTGATGCCGCAATGCAAAGAACATTGCCTGCCGAAAAATTAAGAGAGCATACCTTTTCTCTTTCGGTTGGAGAGGAGTTCGATTTAGCCGAGCTTTCTAAAAGACTTGTTGAAGCAGGATATTCTCGCTCGGATATCGTTGAAGGCGCAGGGCAGTTCTCTCAAAGAGGCTCGATAGTCGATATCTTTCCGCCCGATAGACCCTCTCCGGTAAGGCTTGATTTCTGGGGCGATGAACTGGATAAATTAAGCGAAATTGACGTTATTTCTCAAAGAAGCGTGGCAGAGCTTGAAAGCGTTAATATTCCGCCGGCGGTTGAGGTTTTCTGCGAGGATAGAGAAGCCCTTGCAGATGAAATTATAAAATATATGGCAGCCAAAAAGAAATTAACGGACGCCGCTAAAACTCGCCTTTTCGGGGATATAGATTCCATAAGAAACGGGGTTCTGCCCCCTCTCGATAGATATCTCGAGTTAATTTTTAAAGAAAAGGCTTATGTTTTTGATTATTTAAAGGACGTCCTCATTTTCGAAAGCGAGAGCTTAAAAGTTAAAGAAAGGGTCAGAACCTTCTCTTGGAGCATCGCCGAGGATACAAAGCAGATGCTGGAGGATGGTATTATTTCAAGCGGTCTTGATAAATTTATCATGGAGCCTTCGGAGCTTGATAGCATTCTTGAAAAAAGAGGAGTAATATATTTGGA
>JAZORV010000235.1:0-1233 GCA_045656785.1 Acutalibacteraceae bacterium
AAGGTAAGAACCTTCTGCCAGAATCCCGGAGGATTCGTGAGCCAGGAAAATTATGATAACGAGCTCGCAGTTGTTAATGGTCATTCTTATAAAGAGCTTAAATCCGATAACACAAATCTTGCAATTCTTGTTTCTCATAACTTTAACGAGCCGTTTAATCAGCCGATAGAGTATGCACAAAAGGTTGGCGAGCTTTGCAATATGCTTGGCGCAGGTCATATTCTTGTTCAGCGTTTTGGTGATATTCTTGATGGTAAACGCACTTGGCCTAAAGAACTGGCTCAATCAAACCTTAAACCTACGTTGCCTGATGCAGTTGCCGGAGATATAACCGCTGCAATCCCTTATAGAGCTATGATGAATATTATTAATTTTATTCAGGCTCTTGACCATGTTGTCCCCGGATTTGCCTCAACTGAAACCTTGCTTTATTCGCCTGAGCTTAAATTTTATAGCAACCGCGTAAAGATGGATAAAGATTTTAACACAAGCATCGAAGGTTTGCATTGTTTAGGTGATTCGAGTGGATGGACGAGAGGTCTTATGATGGCGTCTGTTATGGGTGTTTTAATGGGCAGAAAACTTGCAGAAAATAAATGAAAGTGAGCGATAAAAATGAAAACTATTAAAGACAAGCAAATCTTAGTTGGTGCAGACTTCGCAGGATTTCCCTTGAAGGAGGCTGTTGTAGCTCATCTTAAAGCTAAGGGATGGACAGTTACCGACGTTGGTGTTCGTTCAGAATCTGATGACGATACCGATCTTATGTTCCATAGAATTGGACTTCGCGTAGGTTCTATGATTTCTGAAGGTGAATTTGAAAGGGCGTTGCTTTTCTGCGGAACCGGTATGGGTATTCATATCGCTGCGAGCAAATGCCCGAGAGTTCATGCGGGCGTTGTTGAAAGCGTTCCCGCTGCTCTGCGCGCGATTACCGGAAACGGCGTAAACGTTCTTGCTATGGGCGCATTTTATGTTGCTCCTCAGATGGGCTGCGATATTGCTGATGCTTATTTAAATGCAGAGCTCGGAAGCGGCTATGAATGGTGGCATAATTTCTATGAGTTCCATAAGTTAGCAATAGACGAGCTTGATGCTTTTGATTATGAAGAATACAAGAATAACGGCTTCAAATTAGAACATCTTGGCGACTATGATATCGTTCTTGAAACAAAACCTGAAGATATTTAATTAAACTTAAAAATCCAAGAGCTATATAGTTCTTGGATTTTT
>JAZORV010000236.1:0-2782 GCA_045656785.1 Acutalibacteraceae bacterium
ATTACGAAATAAAGGAAGTTCCGAGAGCCGAGCTCTCGGAATTTATGGAGAAAAAGGATTTTAAGGCAATTAACGTAACTATTCCATATAAGCTCGACGTTATCCCTTATCTCGATGAGATCAGCGATATAGCAAGGGCTATCGGCGCTGTTAATACAATAGTTAATAAAAACGGAAGGCTTTATGGCTTCAATACCGACTTTTATGGCATGAGAGCGCTGATAGAAAAAGCCGAGGTTGGAATTAAGGGCAAAAAGGTTTTGATTTTAGGCTCGGGCGGAACCTCCAAAACGGCGCTTGCGGTATCGGAGCATTTGGGCGCGGGCGAAATCATCAGAGTTTCTCGTGAAAAAAAGGAAGGGTTTAAAACCTATGGGGAGATTTATGAAATCGATACCGATGCCGACGTTATTATCAATACAACCCCTGTCGGGATGTATCCGAATATCGAGGGCTCAGCGGTTGATATAGATAAATTCCCCCGCCTTTCGGGCGTTATCGATGCGATTTATAACCCCCTTCGCCCCGAGCTTATTCTGAAGGCAAAGGGAAGGGGAATAAAGGCTTCGGGCGGGCTTTATATGCTCGTTTCTCAAGCGGTTTTTGCAGTGGAAAAGTTCCTCGATGAGAAAATCTCCACAAAAAAGGCGGAAGAAGCTTTTTTCGAGGTTTTAAAGCAGAAGGAAAATATCGTTTTGATAGGTATGCCCGCAAGCGGCAAAACTACCGTTGGCAAAGAAATTGCCAAAAGAATGTGTAGAGAATTTGTTGATACTGATGAAGAAATCATAAAGCGAGCAGAAATGCCGATAACCGAGATTTTCGAAAGATTTGGCGAAGCGCATTTCAGAAGCTTGGAAAAAGAGGTTATAGCTGATGTAGCCGCCAACTCATGTAAGGTTATTGCAACGGGCGGCGGCGCGGTTTTAAATCCTCAAAATATGTTTGAGCTTCGCAAAAACGGAAGAATTTATTTCCTCGATAGACCATTGGAAAACCTTATCTGCACTTCTGATCGCCCACTTTCCTCATCGAGAGAGGAGCTCGAAAAGAGATATAATGAAAGATACGATAAATATATTATCGAGGCGGATAAGAGAATAGCAATGGCCGAATCTATTGAAGAAAATGCTATGGCAATAATTGAAGAATTCAGGCGAAATGAAAAATGAAAGCAATAATAAAAAAATCGAAGGCTAAAGGCGAAGTTTTGGCGCCTCCTTCAAAAAGCATGGCGCATCGGCTTTTGCTTTGTGCGGCGCTTTCGGGTGAGAGGGCGGTTATATCTAATATCGCTTATTCGAAGGATATCGAAGCAACCCTTAATTGCCTTAAAGCGTTGGGCGCGGAATTTATGAAAGACGCCGATAAGGTAACCTTTTCGGGCGGTTTGAATCCCCAAAACGGCGCTCTTCTTGATTGTAATGAGAGCGGAAGCACGCTCAGATTTATGATTCCTATTTGCCTTTTGTTTGATAGGGAAATCGAGCTTACGGGTTCTGAAACGCTCTTTTCAAGACCTCTTGAGGTTTATGAAAACATCTCCCGAGAAGCCGGCTTCAAATATGTTAAAAATGGCAATAGAATAACATTAAAGGGCAAGCTTTCTTCGGGAGATTACTTTCTTTCCGGAAATATCAGCAGCCAGTTTATAACGGGGCTTATGCTCGCGCTGTCAACCCTCGAAGCTCCCAGTCGAATAATCCTTTCAACCGAGCTTAAAAGCGAACCTTATGTTCTTATGACCATGGCTTCATTAGAAAAATTCGGAATAAAAATAGAAAAGCGAGACAATGCTTTTGTTGTTATTCCAAAAAAACGTAATGGCGGCGAATTTTCGGTTGAGGGAGATTGGTCAAACGCCGCGTTTTCGGATGTTTTTAATCTTGTTGGCGGCGAGGTCTATACTAAAGGTTTGGATAAAAATAGCCTTCAGGGTGATAAGATTTATAGAGATTATTTTGAAAAGCTTAAAAGCGGCTGTCCAACCCTCGCGATTGATGATTGCCCCGATTTAGGCCCTATCCTGATTTCTGCGGCGGCAATGCTTAATGGCGCAAGGCTTGTTGGCACCAATAGGCTCAAAATCAAGGAATCGGATAGAGGCAACGCGATGAAGGAGGAGCTAAAAAAATTAGGCGCCAAAATAGAAATCGGCGATGATTTTATCGAGGTGCCAAAATGCGAGCTTAAACCTTCCGTCGAATCTCTTTTCGGGCATAATGATCATAGAATAGTAATGTCCTTAGCTCCGGTTTTGTCCCTTATCGGCGGCGAAATAGAGGGTGCTGAGGCGGTTAATAAAAGCTACCCCGATTATTGGGAAATGGTGAAAGCTCTCGGAATCGAGGTAGACTTAATATGAAGCTCATAAATGATAAGCATATTTTGATAGCTTTATGAAGTTGAAGGAATGCATCGAAAACGAGGATATCAACGAAATGAAACAAATGATGAGGACCTCTACTGTTCGCAGAGCCTTATTCGATAAAAAATAAAGGAGAACGAATATGGAATTTTTGAGAAAACTGCCAATACCAAAGGATATAAAAGAGCAATATCCCATAACCGAAAAAATGGCTCAGGTAAAAGAGCAAAGAGATAAAGAGATAGCCGATGTTTTCGAAGGAAAATCGGATAAATTCATTCTCATAATCGGCCCTTGTTCTGCGGATAGCAGAGAGCCCGTTCTCGATTATATCGGAAGGCTCAGAAAGGTTCAGGATGAGGTAAAGGATAAAATTATCATAATTCCGAGAATTTATACCAATAAGCCGAGAAC
>JAZORV010000237.1:0-2084 GCA_045656785.1 Acutalibacteraceae bacterium
TATTCATCCATATCCTTATGAACGTCAAGATGATTAGGAGCAACGTTTGTTACGACAGCAACGTCCGGACTCTTTCTCATAGAAATCAGCTGAAAGGAAGAAAGCTCCACAACAACGTAATCCTCCTGCTTGATATCTTCAATTAAAGGAAGCAACGGATTTCCAATATTTCCGCCAACGTGAACTTTTTTGCCTTCCGCTTCAAGCATTTTGGCGATAAGGGTTGTAGTTGTTGTTTTTCCATCAGAGCCGGTTACTGCAAAAATAGTTGCGGGGCAAACCTCAAAGAAAACCTCCATTTCGCTTGTAACTGCAATTCCGTTTTCTCTTGATTTAACAAGCTCGGGAAGATAATAGTTCATTCCCGGAGTTCTAAAAATAATATCAACCTCTAAATTTTTGAGGTAGTTTTCGCCCAAGCGAAGCTCTGCTCCCTGTTCTTCTAATTTATCAGCAACGGGGCCTATCATTTCTCTCGTTCTTCTGTCGCAAGCAAAAACTCGAGCGCCCTGTTTCAAAAAGTTCTCTATAAGCGGAGTATTGCTAACTCCGATTCCGCAAATTGCTATTCTTTTTCCCTTTATTTTGCTAAAAAACTGCTTATAATCCATAAGGATTACCTCCAAAATAAATCTATACATATTATATTATACTTGTAATTATGCAAAAATCAATAAAATATTTGATTTTTCTTCGAAAAAATATTATAATTAGTTTATAAAAGTTTGATTGGAGAATAAAGATGAATATTATTTTAACCTTAGCAGAAGAATTTAAACTAAACGAAGAGAGAGTTGAGAAAACCGTTGCGCTGATAGATGACGGAAATACCATCCCTTTTATTGCAAGATACAGAAAAGAAATCACAGGCAATATGGATGACCAGCTTTTAAGAGAATTATCCGAAAGATTAACATATCTCAGAAACTTTGATGCAGAAAGAGAAAGGATAAGAGGAGTTATAGAAGAAGCGGGCGCTTTAACCGAGGAGCTCTCCGCTAAGCTTGATAATGCAAAAACAATGTCTGAACTTGAGGATATCTATCTCCCATTCCGACCAAAGAGAAAAACCAGAGCATCCGTTGCAAGAGCTAAAGGCCTTGAACCTTTGGCAGAACTAATTTTAGCACAAGCCCCTGATAGCGAATCTGCTGAAATATTAGCAACTGATTATATAACAGACGAAGTTCCTGATGCTGAATCTGCAATCGCAGGAGCTAAGGATATAATTGCAGAAGATATATCCTTCGATGCAGACCTCAGAAAAAGGCTCAGAAACGTTATTACAGCTTATGGTAATATTTCCTCGGTTTCGGCAGTTGAAAATATTGATGAAACAGTATATTCAATGTATAAAGAATTTAGCGAGCCAATTAAAAAGGTTGCAAATCACCGAGTTTTAGCCATAAACCGCGGAGAAAAAGAAGACGTATTAAAAGTTTCAATCGACTATAAAAAAGAAGATGCTTTGAGAATAATCGAAAATATTTACGTTAAGCCCGGAAGCGCACTCACAGAATGCGTTAGAGAAGCCGCAGAGGATTCCTATTCCCGCCTTATTTTCCCTTCTATTGAGAGAGAAATCAGAAACGACCTTTTTGCAAATGCATCCGATTCTGCTATTAAGCTTTTTTCTCAAAATCTCCATCAACTTCTTATGCAACCGCCCCTTAAAGGTAAGGTTGTTTTAGGCTTTGACCCTGGGTACAGAACAGGTTGTAAGCTTGCCGTTGTTGATGAAAAGGGCGATGTTCTCGATACTGCTGTTATCTACCCTGCTCCCCCTCACAGCAAAATTGAAGCAGCAAAGAAAACTGTTTTAGAGCTCGTTAAAAAGCATAAGGTAACTGTTTTTGCGATAGGAAATGGTACCGCTTCTCACGAAACTGAAACCTTTGCTGCAGAGTTAATTAAAGAAAATTCCCTTTCTGTTGGCTATATGGTCGTTAGCGAAGCCGGAGCTTCTGTTTATTCGGCATCTAAGCTTGCTGCTCAGGAATTTCCTGATTATGACGTTTCTCTTCGCTCTGCCGTTTCAATCGCAAGAAGACTTGAAGACCCTCTTGCAGAGCTTGTTAAAATTG
>JAZORV010000238.1:0-4825 GCA_045656785.1 Acutalibacteraceae bacterium
ACGTTGTTTTCACCCCTGCAAGCTTCAATACTCCGCTTGGCGTTGTCAGAACAATCCGAGAGCAATTAAAGGGCGGAACCGATATTTTCATTGCTGAAATGGGCGCAAAAAACGTTGGAGATATAAAAGAAATTTGCGATATTGTTCACCCCGATATCGGAATTATAACTTCGGTTGGCCCTCAGCATCTTGATACCTTCGGTAGTTTAGAAAACGTTATCAAAACCAAATTCGAGCTGGCAGATGCTGTAAACTCAAAAAACGGAGACGTTTATCTTAATCTCGATAATGAGCTTATTGAGAAAAAAGCAAAAGATATGAAGGCTGTCACCTATGGTGAAAAAGGTGAGTTCAAGCCGACCAACATTTCCTATTCTCCACACGGAGCGCAATTTGATATCCATTATCCCGATGGCTCCATCCATATTAAAACGAAGCTTTTAGGTCTTCACAACGTTCTTAACATAACCGCTGCGGCGGCTATGGCAATAAAGCTCGGAGTAAAACCGCAGGATATTGCATTTGCGGCAGCTCGGCTCAAGCCTGTCAGCCACAGGCTTGAGATGAAACCGTTTATTGGAGGTTCAACCCTTCTTGATGATGCTTACAATGCAAATCCCGTTGGGTCAATTGAAGCTATTAACGTTTTATCGGGCTTTAAAGGCATGAAAAAGGTCATCGTTACCCCCGGTCTTGTTGAATTGGGAGATAAGGAATACGAATGCAACTATAATTTAGGCGTGGCTGCTGCAAAATGCGCCGACATTCTTATCCTTGTTGGCGAAGAGAGAGCCATCCCCTTAGAGAAAGCAGCAAAGGACGAGGGCTTTTCGGGAGAGCTTCACATAGTTAAATCCTTTAAGGATGCTATGACAATTCTCCAAAAGGTAGCAAAAAAAGATACAGTTGTATTATTCGAAAACGACCTACCTGATAACTATTCAAAATAGAAGGGAAAGAATTTTATGAAAACAAATATGAGCGTATTCTTTGGCGGAGCCTCGGTTGAGCATGAGGTTGCCATAATTTCGGCTGTTCAGGCGATGAATTATATTGACCGCGAAAAATATGAAGTTACCCCCGTTTATATAACGAAATCGGGCGAAATGTTCACAAACGACAAGATGTTTTTGATGGAAAGCTTCAAGGATATTCCCGCGCTTTTAAAAAATTCCAAAAGGGTTACCCTCGTTTCTCGAGACGGCGGCTGTGTTTTAGAAGGGCTCGATGGCGGAATCTTCTCAAAAAAATTCCAGACACCCGTTGACATAGCCTTCCCGATAGTTCACGGAACTAACTGCGAGGATGGATCGCTTCAAGGCTTCTTCGAAACCTTAAGAGTTCCCTATATCGGCTGCGACGTTGCTTCAAGCGCGGTTGGAATGGATAAGGCTTTTTTCAAAAACGTTATTGCGGCGGCAGGAATCCCAACCCTTCCTTGCATCACCTTCCGTTCAAGAGAATGGTTTTTAAATGATGCAAAAATCACCGAAAAAATTGAAAACGAGGTTGGCTATCCTTTAATCGTTAAGCCTGCGAACCTCGGCTCAAGCGTTGGAATAAGCAAGGTTAAATCGGCTGATAGCCTCAGAGAGGCTATCGAGCTTGCCTGCTCCTTTGCCGAGAAAATACTCATCGAAAAGGCTATTGAGAATTTAAGAGAAATTAATTGCTCCTGCCTCGGTGATGCAGACGACTGCGAGGCCTCAGTTTGCGAGGAGCCCTTTATGAATGATGAAATCCTTTCTTATGAGGATAAATATATGTCAGGTTCAAAATCGGGCAAAAGCCAAGGCATGGCTTCGGTAAGCAGAAAATGCCCTGCCGAAATAGATGATGAAAAAGCGGAAGAAATAAGAGAGATAACTAAGGCTGTTTTCAAGGCTCTCGGCTGCTCGGGGGTTTCGAGAATTGATTACCTTATGGATACTGCCGACAACAATAAGGTTTACGTCAACGAGATAAACACTATTCCCGGTTCTCTCTCCTTCTATTTATGGGAGGCTTCGGGGCTTAAATATAAGGATATGATAGACCGCTTGGTTGAGGTTGCCTTCAAGCGCGCAAGACAGAGAAAATCAACCATGTTTACCATTGATACTAACCTCCTTTCGGGCGCTCCCTCCTTTGGAGCTAAAGGCGCGAAGGGTGCAAAGGGCTGATAATTTGACTTCTTTATTAATTAAACTATTTATAAAAGACCATAAAAACACCAGCGATAAAAACGTTCGCCATAAATATGGCGCACTGGGCAGCTATTTTGGGATTGTTTGCAATCTGCTCCTCTTTCTAATAAAGCTTTCGCTGGGAGTTTTTTCGGGCGCGGTTTCGATAATTGCCGATGCTTTTAACAACCTTTCGGATATTGGCTCATCGGTTGTAACGTTGCTTGGCTTTAAGCTTTCCAAAAAGCCTGCCGACCCCGACCACCCTTTTGGACATGGAAGAATAGAATATATCTCCGCCTTTATCGTTGCGGTTTTCATTCTGCTCGTTGGCTTCGAATTGTTTAAATCATCTTTAGAAAAGATTTTCAACCCGACAAAGCTTAATATTTCAATCTGGGTTATGATAGGTCTCGGAGCTTCAATTATTATAAAGCTTTTAATGGGCGTTTTTTTAAAAAAGCTCGCAAATGCTATTGATTCAGGCTCCTTAAAAGCCTCCTCGAGGGACTGTTTTAACGATTCTATCGCAACCTCATTCGTTTTGGCTTCGACCTTGATTTGCAGATTCACTTCCCTTAACATAGATCCTTATATGGGTCTTTTGGTGGCGGCATTTATTCTTTATTCAGGGGTTATGACCGCAAAAGAAACGATAAGCCCCCTTCTCGGAGAGCCGCCAAGCAAAGAGCTTATTGAAAGCATAAAAAGCTATATTTTCAAATATGAAGCGTTCTCGGGGATGCACGATTTGATTGTTCATAACTATGGCGTTGGAAGAACCTTCGCTTCCGTTCACGTTGAGGTTCCCGAAACCATCGACGTAGTTTTCTGCCACGAGCTGATTGATGCTTGCGAAATGGAAATCAAAAAAGCTTTAGGCATTGAAATGGTTATACACATGGATCCGATAGCTATACATAACGAAAAGATCATGAAGCTTTCCCGCGCTATCGGGGAAAAGGTTAAGGAAATTGATAAAAGGCTCACCATCCATGATTTCAGAATGGTTGAGGGCGAAAACCAGACTAATCTTATTTTCGATACGGTTTTGCCTGCCGATTTTAAGATGAAGAGCAAGGAGCTAAAAAAGCTCATAAACGAAAAAGCCAAGGAGCTTGATTCAAAATACGTTTGCGTTATTGAGCTTGATCTTGATTACGCAGGAAAATAAAAAAGGGGATGAAAAAATGTTTGATATAATCGTTATCGGCGGCGGAGCTTCGGGAATGATTGCGGCAATTTGCGCCAAAAGGCAAAACCCTCAGCTGAAGGTTGCCATAATTGAAAAAAACGAGCGATTCGGCAAAAAGCTCGCCCTTACGGGAAACGGAAGATGCAATATATCAAACAAAAATATCTCCATTGATAATTTTCATGGCGAACGTCCCGAATTTTGCCAAGCTGCTCTTGAGGATTTTAATTTGGATTCTACAAAGGATTTCTTCGAGAGCATCGGTGTTATTTTCAAAGAGGGTGAAAATGGAAAGCTATATCCCTATTCCCTTCAGGCTTCATCGGTTGTTGATGCCCTTCGCTTTGAAATAGAAAGGCTTTCAATCGAATGCATTTTTTCGGAAGAAATAACCTCAATAAAGAAAACTGACTCGTGGTTTTCTCTTTCGGGGAATGGCAACTACAGATGCGGATGCGTTATTATAGCAACAGGCGGAATCTCGGGCGGCAAAATTGCCTCCGACTCGGGTTTTGATTTATTGAAAAAGCTCGGTCATTCTTCAACCAAGCTTTCCCCCGCTATCGTTCAGATAAAAACCGACAATGCCCTCACAAAGCAATTAAAGGGTGTTAAAATAGATGCTCTGGCCACCGTTTTAAAGGGCGGAAAGGCTATAAAGAAAGATTTTGGAGAGGTGCTTTTCTGCGACTACGGGCTTTCGGGACCTCCTATTCTTCAGCTCTCGCGCTATCTCGAAAAAGGGGATGAAATAAGCCTGGACCTTATGCCTGATTTTGATGAAAAAGCTCTTATTTCGCTTTTATATGAAAGGGCTTCGACCCTTTCTGCCACAGCTTCGGAATTTTTCACGGGGCTTTTGCAAAAGCGCTTGGGACAGGTTATTATCAAAAGCCTCGGCTTCGGGCTTAATGATATTTTTTCGCCCGAATATAAGGATATTATCAAATTAGCAAAAGCTATAAAGAATTTCAGATTCAAATTTTTAGATACAAACGGATTTAATAATGCACAGGTAACTCACGGCGGAATCGTTACTTCGGATTTTTCTGATGAAACGCTGATGTCGAGGCTAAATGAAGGCTTATTCGCTTGCGGAGAGGTTCTTGATATTGACGGAGACTGCGGCGGATATAATCTTCAATGGGCTTGGTCCAGCGGATATATAGCAGGACTTAATGCCGCAGAATTTTTGGAGGACAAAAAATGATTCTTTTATCTAATCTGAATTTGCCACCAAAATTTCAATTTGGAGCTCCTATCCCCTTCTTAGCCAAAGCTCTGGGCATTAAAGAAGCGGATATTGAATCCTATAAGCTTTATAGAAAATCGGTTGATGCAAGAAAAAAGAGCGACGTTCATTTTTGCTGCTCTTATCTCTTAAAGCTAAATATTAACGAAGAGGAGTTTCTTGCGAAAACTCCTCTTAAAAATGCTACATTATATAATAATAAGGAATATATAT
>JAZORV010000239.1:0-3506 GCA_045656785.1 Acutalibacteraceae bacterium
CCGAAACCGCCAGCGGCACGCCTATCGAATGACCTCCGCCGAGAACGAGAGAAACGGTTGGCTTTCTCATCCCCGAAATAAGCTCGGCTATCGCAAGGCCCGCTTCAACGTCACCGCCGACAGTATTGAGAATTATTATAAGACCTTCGATATCCTTATCCTCATCTATTGCAACGAGCTGAGGAATAACGTGCTCATATTTAGTTGTTTTATTTTGAGAAGGCAGAATAAAATGCCCCTCTATCTGCCCGATAACGGTTAAACAATGAATTGTATGCTTGCCGCCGACCGCAGTTACAGAACCAAGCTTTTCTATTTCCTCAAGCCTTTCATTCCCTTTTTCTTCCTGCTCGTTTTCGGCTTCTTCGCTTTCCATTTTGAGCTTTAAATCGGTGTTTTCCATAATAAATCCGCCTTTCTTAAAATGCAGATTTATTGTTTGCACACTTTCCCGATTTTATACACTATATATTATACCACAAGCATAACCTCTATTGCAAGAGGAAACATCAATTTTAAAAAAAGAAAACAGCCGAAATTTCGACTGTTTTCAATAAAACATAAATATTTCATCTCTTATAGATAAGCTGAGAGCTTATTACCATATTTTTGCGGATTATCTATATTCTCTGGTCATAAAATGCCTTTAAAATTGCGGCAGTTGAGCAAAGAATGTTTCCTTCTTCGCTCTGCAAAGAGGGAGAAACATTGATTTTATGCGCCGCAGAAATAATCGAGCGAGAATTTATAGCCTCGCTGATGCGATTGATGAGAACGCCTCTGTTATCATTCAGCTCACCATATAAAACAATCGAATCAAGGTCAAGCATATTAACCGCATTTATAAGAGCATTAGAAAGCTTTTCGGAAACAAAATCAACTATCTCCTTCGCTTTCTCATCACCGTTTGAATAATCATCTATAACTTTTTTATAGTCTTGGAAGCCGAATCTCTTTTTGAGAGCCGAGCCCTTTATATAGCGCTCGAGACAGCCCTTGTTTCCGCAAGGACACTCCTCACCGTCGGAAACGACCACGGTATGGCCGATTTCGCCCGCATATCCACCTGCTCCGCGATGAAGCTTTCTATCCTCCAAAATTGCCGAGCCGATACCGCTTGTCGTAACAACAAAAAGGCAATTTTTGAAATGTGCCTTTCTCAGCATATCCTCTCTTAAAGCAAGAAGCGCCGAGTTATTATCAAGAAAAACGGGAAGACTTGTTTTAGCGCTTAAATAATCCTTTGCAGGGAAATTATGAAACAGCGAAAGCTCGGGAGGGGTTAAAATAAGGCCTTTTTTGAAATCAACGGGTCCGGGAGAGCTGATTCCGATTCCAAGCAGCTTAGACATTGGAATATTATGCTTTTCTAATATTTCCAAGAGCTTTTCATAAAGGCTATCTATTGCCTCCTTCGCAGAGCTAAACTCCTCGGTTTTATATGAAAAGCTATCTATTTCGCGATTTTTAAGGTCAACCAAACAAACCGCAAGGTTTTTTCTATGCAAGGAAAAGCCCGCCGCATAACGGTAATCAGGGGATATGTCAACCTTTATAGCAGGTCTGCCGACAGATCCTGCTGCAATATTCATCAGCCCTATATCCTCTAAAACTCCGTCCTCTATAAATTCATTAACGAGCAACGTTACAGCGCCCTTAGAAAGCCCCGTCTTTTTTGAGAGCTCTACTCGGGATAATGCTCCCGACATAAGCGCCCCTAAAATCAATGCCCTATTATTAGATTTAACTGTTTTAATCGTTGCTTTTTTCAAAAAATCACCTTAATTTTGAAATATTATTTACCTATATTTTACTTTAAAAAGAGCAAATTGTCAATCTTTCCTATTTTTTAATAAAAAATAAGCTCCTTCTATTGACAATCGAATTCAAGAGTGATATACTTAAAATTAGTTTAAATTATGAACTAATGAGGGCTTTTATGGAACTTAAAATTTTTGAAATGGGATTTAATTTTTCTCAGGACGGCCCCGGAAATCGCCTTGTTATTCATCTTGGCGGTTGCAACATGAGATGCCCATGGTGCTCAAATCCTGAGGGGATGAATATCGGAGAAAAATATGATAGCATTGCGACTGAGGCGCTTGCAAAAAAGATAGTCTCCTCAAAGCCCATGTTTTTTGATGGTGGAGGAGTTACCTTCACCGGTGGCGAATGCTCTTTGCAAGCCGATGCTTTAGAAGAGCTTACAGCTTTGCTCAAACAGGAAGATATTTCTGTTGCAATAGAATCAAACGCTTCTACCGCTGCTTTTTTAAAACTCGCGAAGCTTTCAAGCTACGTTATTTGCGATTATAAGCATCCAAATTCTAAAAAACTGAAAGAGGTTACCGGCGGCGACTTGGCGCTTATAGAAAGCAATATAAAAGCGGCATTAAAGCTTACGCCCTTGCATATAAGAATTCCCCTTATCGGCGGTTTCAATAATTCCCCCGATGATTTTGAGGGCTTCAAAGATTTCTTCCTCTCCTTAAAGGAAATATCCGATGATTTCGACGTTGAAATTCTCAGATACCACGAATACGGAAAGGAAAAATGGGAAAAGCTCGGGCGAGAATATAATATGGCAAATGCTTTCGTTTCTTTGGAAGAGGAAAAGGCTTTGGCTTCGATTCTTAAAGAAAACGAAATTAAAATAATTAAATCCTGATTCAAGAAAGGAACAAAGATATGGATAACGTTAAAATCACTCAACTCGCGAAAGACCTTTTCAAAGAAGAAAGAAGCATCATGCGTCTTGACGGTTGGTTTCTTATTAAAGAATTTCGCCGTGATTCGGATGAAGCATTAAAAAATCTTCCTCCTATGGAAAAAGCTGCAGAGCAATTAAAGATAATTGCCGAAAAGCTCCCGATTTACATAAGCCACAATGCGGTTTTCGCAGGAACTCAGCGCGACGCCTTTGCAAGAAGCTATGCGCTGATTAATCCCTCATTTAAAGTTGAAGGCTTTTCGGGATATTGCGACCCGACCGCTGTTTATGGCGATATAGAACCTAACGAAGAAATAACCGCCGAAAGAATCGAAAAGATGCGCGAATATGACAAGGGCTCAGACTTTGTTAAGGCGCTCTCGGCAGTTTATGATAAATATTCCAACGAAACCGATGAGGTTGAATTTTTCATTGAGCAGGTTACGGGACACGTTATTCCCGACATCCGCCCGATTTTGGCGCGCGGAGTTAAGGCTATTATTGCGGATATTGATAAAAAGCTCGAAACCGACAGCGAAGAAAAAATCACCGGTCATAAGGCGATGAAGGCTTCTTTGGAATCCGTTCTCATACTCGCCAAAAGATATAAAGCCGAAGCTCTTAAAATGGCAGATGCAGCAGATGGCGAAGAAAAGGAAAGAATGATAGCGCTCGCAAGCGCGCTCGAAAGAGTTCCAAACGAGAGCGCAAGAAACCTTTTTGAGGCAATTCAAAGCTTTATTCTTGTTTGGCAGGTTATGTGCTTAGAGCAGGCTCCCAACCCCTTCGCATTCTC
>JAZORV010000240.1:0-16101 GCA_045656785.1 Acutalibacteraceae bacterium
ATTATACCCCAGTTAAGGCGGTTCCTTATGACCTGATGGTTGCAGGAAAGGATGGAGAAGCGGTCAACGTGCTTCGCCTTTGGTCTGCAGAAGCTAAAGAAATTGATATGGCAGCTTTTAATCAGGGTGATTATGTCAGAGCCCTCGAAAGGCAGGCAATGAGCGAGGTTATCAGCAAGGTTTTGTATCCCGAGGATAATCATATGGAGGGAAAATCTCTCCGTCTTCGCCAGCAGTATTTCCTTGTTTCGGCTTCGATTCAGGATATATTGGCTCGCCATTTGAGAAAATTCGGAACCCTTGATAACCTCCCTGAAAAGGCGGCTATCCATATTAACGACACCCATCCTGCCCTTGTTATCCCCGAGCTTATGCGCCATCTTTTAGATGAATGCGGATATGAATGGGATAAGGCTTGGGATATCGTTACGAGAACCACCGCTTATACTAATCATACAGTTATGAAAGAAGCGCTCGAATGCTGGCAGGTTGATCTTTTCCGCCAGAGGCTTCCGAGAATTTATAGCATTATTAAGGAAATTGATAACCGCTTCAGAGAGAAAATCTGGAACGAAACCCACGATGCAGACTACGTTGCAAGAACCGCCATCGTTGAAAATGGCGTTGTTAAGATGGCGAATCTTTGCGCGGGATGTTGCCATAACGTTAACGGCGTTTCAAAGCTCCATAGCGAGATTCTTAAAGATGATCTTTTCAACGATTATTATAAGCTTGAGCCGCATAGGTTTAATAACGTTACTAATGGTATCGCTCACCGCCGTTGGCTCTGCCAGGCAAACCCTGAGCTTTCTTCCTTTATTTCTTCTCTTATAGGAGATGGCTTTATAGATAATGCCGCAGAGCTGGAAAAGCTTGCAAAATTCGCAGGCGATAAGGCGGTTTTGGATGAAATCGGCAAGATAAAGAGAAATAATAAGATAAGACTTTCGAAATATGTTGAAGGCGTTTACGGAACCTCTATCAATCCCGATTCGGTTGTTGATATGCAGGTTAAAAGGCTGCATGAATATAAGCGCCAGCATCTCAACGTTTTAAATATCGTTTCGGAATATCTTTATATTAAAAATAATCCCACTGCCCCCTTCGCTCCAAAAACCTATATCTTCGGCGCAAAGGCGGCTCCGGGATATTTGCTCGCAAAGCAGATAATTAATATGATTTATTCTTTGCAGAAGCTTATTGAAAACGATCCGCAAACAAAGGATAAGCTCAAGATTCTCTTTATGGAGGATTATCGAGTAACCCTCGCTGAGCTTATGATTCCCGCCGCCGATATTTCGGAGCAAATTTCCTTGGCCGGAACGGAAGCGAGCGGAACGGGAAATATGAAAATGATGATGAATGGCGCCGTAACCTTAGGTACAGAGGATGGAGCAAACGTTGAAATCCATTCGGCAGTCGGCGATGAAAATATCATCATTTTCGGAATGAAAACCGAAGAGGTAAATGCCTTGAGAAAACAGGGCTATAATCCCTATTTCTATTATGAGCATAATTCGAAGCTTCGCGAGGCGGTTGATTTTATCGCGCAGAATCTTGCTTCGGGCGATATTATCGCGGCAATGCTGAGAAACACCGATTATTATATGGCGCTTGCCGATTATTCCGATTATATCGGCGCAAAGAAAAAGGCAGAGGAGCTTTATAGTTCCCCCGAAAAATGGAACGCTATGGCGCTTAATAATATCGCAAAATCGGGTATTTTTGCGGCAGATCGCTCCATTGATGACTACGCAAAAACAATTTGGAAAGCAGAAAAACTTTAATTATTTTACCGAAAGGAGAGCAAATCGAATATGCTGAATTTTGATTCCCGCGATGCGGTTTGCAAAACTCCTTTTGGCGCCGCAAAAGAAAACGAAAATATTATTTTAAGAGTTCGCCTCCCCGAATACGAGGGGGCGAACTGCGTTTTTTTAGCCCTGAAGGACGATAAAAATGCCGATTTCGGAAGGATAGAAATGCCTTATGAATATTCGAGCGAGGGCTGCAATTTCTATAAAACCGAGTTGCGCCTGCCGGCAGGGCTTTATTGGTATTTCTTCGGCTATAAGAAGGGCGAAGAGGAGCTTATAATCGATAAGGGCTATTCCTCGGGCGGCTTCGTTGGCGCGCATGGAGGCGCATGGCAGCTTACCGTCTATCGCGAAGAGCCTTCTCCCGAATGGCTTAAGGGCGGAATCATTTATCAGATTTTCCCCGATAGATTTAATGCTTCTGAAAGCAAGAAGGAAAATATCCCCGAAGAAAGATATTTGGTTGAAAATAAAGAGAAAGAACCTGAATATCGGCAAATAGAGGGCGAAAAGCTCGTTCTCGGCAACGATTTTTATGGCGGAGATTTGAAGGGAATAGAAGAAAAGCTCCCTTATCTTGCTTCTCTCGGAGTTTCGGTTATTTACCTCAATCCCATATTCGAGGCCTCTTCTAACCATCGATATAATACGGGGAATTATGAAAAAATCGACCCGATGCTCGGAACCGAAGCCGATTTCGTTTCCCTTTGCTCGAGCGCAAAAAGCTTCGGTATCAGAATCATCCTCGATGGCGTTTTTTCGCATACGGGGGATGATAGCGAATATTTTAAATCGGCGCAGAATAGCCTTGAATCTCCGTATTTCAGCTGGTATAAATTCAAAAATTGGCCGAATGATTATCATAGCTGGTGGGGCGTTGAAACGCTTCCCGAGGTTGAGGAAACCAACGATAGTTATATTGATTATATTTGCGGAGAAAACGGAATCCTCAGAAAATGGCTTCGATTAGGCGCTGATGGTTGGCGGCTCGACGTTGCGGACGAGCTTCCCGATAAATTTCTTGATGCTCTGAATAAGGCGGTCAAGTCCCAAAAAAGCGATGCTTATATTTTGGGCGAGGTTTGGGAGGATGCCAGCAATAAGATTAGCTATGGAGAAAGAAGAAGGTATCTTTTAGGCGGTCAGCTTGATTCGGTTATGAATTATCCTTTTTCAAATGCCATCATAAATTATGCGAACGGCGGCTCGGCTTATGATATTTCTGAAACGGTTTTAAATATTATCGAGAATTATCCAAAGCCCGCAGTCGATACGCTGATGAACCATATCGGAACGCATGATACTCCAAGAATTTTAACCCGTTTAGGTGCTGATTATTTCCCCGAATCAAGGGAGGCTCAATCAGGCGCAAGGCTTAATGAGGAGCAAAAGGAAAGGGCAATAAAAAGGCTTAAAATTGCCCTTGTTTTGCAGTTTACTCTCCCCGGAATCCCATCTATATATTATGGCGATGAAGCGGGGCTCGAAGGCTTTGGTGACCCCTTTTGCAGAGCCTTTTATCCCTGGGGTAAGGAAAATGAGGAGCTTCTCTCATTTTATCGCGAGCTCGGAAAATTAAGAAGAGGCTATAGTGTTTTCGAAAGCGGAAACTTTTCTTTAATAAAGGCGGAGGCAAATATCTTTGTTTTCTCGAGAGAAGCAAATGGCGAAAAGCTTGTAATAGCCCTTAATTCGGGTGAAAATTCCGCAGAAATAGAGTTGGATTCAAAATTAAAAAACATCTTTGGAAAGGAAATAATTGATGGAAATTTATGCCTTTCCAAAAATGAATTTTCTATATTAAAATAAAAAATCTCCTAAATCGGAAAAACCGAATTAGGAGATTTTTTGCAGTTTTATTTAGCGGTGATAGATCTGAAGAGCTTTAAAAGCGGTTTTCTTACAATCAGGAGCGCGATTCCCAAAACTAAGAAAATCGCGAGCATCAAAAGCCCGGGAGTAAGCAGCCCGTCGATGATTTTCAAAATGGTGTCGGTTTCGCTGATAGTGTCGAGCGCCGCGTTTGTTCCGCCCTCCGTTACGATAATGTGAGAAGCGCTGCTTGCGGCAATTTTTAAAACGAGAATGGGGATAGAAACTATCACGCTTGAAATTATAAAGGCGATACCCGTGCAGTTAATACCCTTTGAGAAGTTAATAAGAATAAGCCCGATAACGATTATAAACGCGATGCCGAACATTATGAAAACCGCAGGCCCTGAAACAACGGAGGAGATGGGCTTAGGAATATCAATTTTGCCGAGCGATTCATTGGCGGATTGAGAAAGTCTGCCGCCGCTAAAGGTCCAGTTAGCGAAATGGCGGATGGTGTAGTCATCCATATCGAGGTTCATCTCTACCTTAGCTTCAACGAGCGCCGCGTAAATTTCGGCTTCTTCAATGCTCCAATATTTTCCGCTGACCGCCGAATTTATGAAGGAGCAAAGCTCATCCGAAATAAATTCCTTGAAGGAAGGGGAGAGGGAAAGTGCGCTTTTATCCGCTTCAGAAATTCTTATGTTCTCAGAGTATTCAAAATCGGAGCAAAGGTCCTCGATAATAGAACTGAGCGCCGTTTCCATTGCGGGGATTTCTTCAACAACCTCTTCGATAGAATCCTCAGATAGAGCAACTTTAATCGTCGCAACCGAGAATGAGCCTATCATAACAATGGTAAGCAAAATGCAAAGGAAAACCGAGGCAACGGTTTTTCCACCGCTTGAATCTCTAAAAAGCCAAGGATAGGCAGGGGTTTTTTCTTCTTTTAAAATCGATTCAACAGTCGGCTCCGATATTTGAGCATCGCATTTTGGGCAGAGCCCCGAAGCATCTGTCGGTGAGCCGCATTTTCCGCAAAAATTAGGCATAAAAATTCCTCCTGAAAATAAAATTTTAAGTTTATTAAATTATACTCCGTAAAAACATAAAAGTCAATATCGCTTCCTATTATGTTTTTAAAACAGCCACAGAAAAAACGAAAACTTTAAAACAAAAGATATCATGATATCATGATATTATGATATCAAAATTTGTATAAATTTTGCTCAAATAAGGGCGGGGATTTGCTGTTTTTAATACTTTGGGTTTAATGCTTTTGATTTAATACTTTCTGTTTTTAAAAGCGGTTTTCTCTTTACAATAGGTATATATTTATGGTAGAATCAATAAAAAGGAGGAATTGATATGGAAAAACTAAAAATTGCTTTAATATCGGTTAACTCGAAATATATTCATTCCTCCCTATCCGTTTGGTATTTAAAGGCGGGGATAGAAAAATATTCGGAAGGTGATATAGATGCCGAGGTTATCGAAAGCACGATCAACGCTCCCGTCGATGATTTGTTTTCGCATCTCTCTAAAAGTGATTTCGATATTTTTGCCTTTTCTTCTTATATCTGGAATATAGAATGGATTTTGCAGTTGGCAAAAAGGCTCAAAAGAGAGAAGCCGAAAGCAAAAATCCTTTTAGGCGGGCCCGAGGTTTCTTATCGGGCGCGGGATATTTTAGAGCGCTATTCCTTTATAGATTTTGTGCTTTCCGGTGAGGGCGAAAAGCCGATAGCAGAGCTTTTGGATGCCATTTATTTTGATAAGAAATTAGCAGAAATAAAATCGCTTTCTTTTAGAATCAGCGGCGAAATTATAGAAGGCAACCCCTTTATCGATAGCGAAGATCCACCAACGCCTTATACCGCCGAATATCTCGAAAAATTAAATGGCAGAATCGCCTATATCGAGGCTTCTCGCGGATGCCCTTATCGATGCGCTTTTTGCTTATCGGGAAGGTGCGGCGGAGTTCGATATTTCGATTTAGAAAGGGTTAAAAAAGATATTATAACCCTCTATAATTCGGGCGCTAAAACCATAAAATTCGTTGACAGAACCTTTAATTCGAGCGAAAGCAGAGCGAATGAAATTTTGAAATTTATCTTAAATAATATCAAGGATAATTCGGTTTGCTTTCATTTCGAGATTGCGGGGGATATTTTAAGAGAATCAACCTTAGAGCTTTTAGGGAAATTCCCCAAAGGGGCGGTTCAGCTCGAAATTGGAATGCAATCCTTTAATGAGGAAACCTTGAAGGCGATAAATCGCAAAACCGATACCAAAAAGCTCATAGAAAATATAAAAAGGCTAAAAGCTCTCGGGCGCCAGCATATTCATATTGACCTTATTGCAGGGCTTAAAGGCGAAGGGCTCGAAAGCTTTAAAAACAGCTTTAATATCGGCTATTGTTTGAAGGCGAATATGCTCCAATTAGGCTTTTTGAAGCTTTTATATGGCGCTGATATGAGGGAAAAGGCAGAGGAATACCCTTGCAGTTTTTCTGAGAATCCCCCTTATGAAGTAACCTCAACTCCTTGGCTTTCGGAAGAAGAAATAAAAGGGCTCAAGCGGATGGAGGATGCCCTCGAAAGGCTCTATAACAGCGGAAGATTTTCCGCCACTCTCGATTATTTAACCGACGAGCTGAATTTTGACCCATTCGGGCTTTTTTGGGATTTTGGAAACAGCCTTAATGCTGAAAAAATGCCATTGATGGAATATATTGACAAGGTTTTTGAATATTTTAAGAGCAAGCCTTCCGTAAATCCCGAAATTTTGAGGGATAAGCTTATTATCGACAGACTTGCGAGCGATTCATCCGCCAATATTCCCGAAAGCTTGAAAATTCCCGATGAAAGGCTTAAAATCATCAAAAAAGCGCTTTCAAAAAAAGGTAAAAAGCTTGGAGTTGCCATTGTATATTCCGAGGGCAAGGTTATATCTGCCGATTATTCGGAGAAAGATTCCGTTTGGGGGCGTTATACATTAAAAGAATACGACCTTGGAAATTTTTTGGGAAATTATTAAAAAAGTCCAAAAATCATTGACAAAATATTGAGGATGCATTATAATTAGTTTGTATCTTGAACTTTTATTGGAAAGGAAGATTTATATGAAAAAATTATTAAGCCTTCTGTTAGCAATGAGCCTTGTGCTGGGGCTTTTTTCCTCTCTGCCTGCGGCAGCTGTGGAAAATTATGAGATAACAGAGGATCTTTCAACCCTTTCGGGACTTGAAGCCGACCTTCAAAATCCCGATAAAACCATTTCTTATCTCTATTCTGCAGGAGGTAAGGGAACGGGTGGCACTGTAACCTATTCCTATTTTGATGAAACGGGTGCTGAAAAGGTTATTTATCCGGGAGCCGCTTCGAAGCTTACAAACGGTATCCTGAACGAAGGAACTTCGGACGTTCATGCGGCAAACACCCCGCTTTACGTTGACGTTGAAACGGGCGAAGCCACCGGTCTTGCCCTTCATATAACCTTCAATTTCCCAAACGTTGCAACCGTTAATGCGGTCGTAGTGGCATCGCTTAATGATTTTCAGTATCTTTTCTACACTCAGGAATACGAGGTCTATGCCGCCGATAGCAATGCCGACCTTTATTCCGCTTCAAACAAGCTTTTAACCTATAATATTTCCAACAATTCCCAGGGTCAGTATATCGAATTTAAGAATCCGATTTCTGCTAAGTTTATTGGAATAAAGATAACCAAGGGTCTTATAGTGAGCCAAGTTCCTGTGAATAATCGCAAATATTCATACGCTCGCCTTCGCGAGGTTGCCGTGCTTGGAACTTGCAAAATTCCCGAATCAGAGCTTATAACAAGCGCTAAGAGAACAAACGAAAGCAAGGCAAAGCTCGGAACCGACGTTCATCTGAATTTCGGATATCCCGTTGATAACAGCGACGTCTCGGCTTCTATGACCGTTCGCGGCTTTGATAAGGGCATCCCGGCTTATCGCGGCGGCTTGCATTCTTATTACACGATCAACGATCTTTGCGATGGAAACGTTTCAACCGAAGCGGATATCAACGCCTACATTTCGGGCGCTCAGGGGCAGATATGCTTCCTCGAAAACGGAGCCTTCAAGCAGAACACCTCGGTCGACGTAACGACGAATCTTCTCTTTGAATCGCTTGTTGATTCCGTATTCATAGCCCAAAGAAGCGATACAAGGCTTCGCGCGAATGAATATGAAATATATGCGGGAAATGATTATGCAACCCTCTATACTCAGGTGAACAAGCAGGTTTATTATCTGAACGAATCAAAGGCTCAATATCAAACCTTCGTTTTTGAAACCCCCGTTAAGGCGAAATACATTGGCATTAGGATATTGCAGGGCGTAACCCTTCCCGAATATACTATTGCCGACAGCTCATCCTACGCCCGCCTTTGCGAGATTGCGGTTTTCGGAAAATATAACGTTCCTTATTATGATTATGAGGTTTCTTCAAATCCCGAGGGCCTTGTTAGCACAAGCGGAAACTCTTACAGCAGCACTCCCTTGCATTTCTCCGCTCCTTTAACCAAGGATGGAAGCTCCTTTGTTAAATGGACAGTTAACGGCGCTGATGCCGAGTATACCATTGATAACTTTGCAAACACAACCGAAATCGACGTTGTTCTCGATAAAGAGCTGGATATAGTTGCGGTATATGAAGATGACCCAACCGAGATTACGAGCGAAAAGTTCAATATTTTCGGCGATTATATCTGCTTGCCTTATAATTCGATAGTTTATGAGCTTAAGAAAGATATAGATCAATACGCTTCAAACGTTGCTGTTATTGATAACGAAACAACCCTCGAAAAGCATGATTATATTGATGGCGGAATGAAGGTTGCGCTTTATGCCAATTCCGAGATCGCAGAAGAGAAGATAGTTCTCATTTCGGGCGACCATAACGGTGACAGCAAGCTTACTGTTACCGATATTTTGGGAACAATCGGCGTTATTAACGGACAGGGTGTTTCGGGCGATGTTGCAGCCGCTATCGATTATGACGGCAATGGAATACCTACCGTTACCGACCTCGTTTTGGCTCGAAAGGCAATTCTTTCCACACCCACCGAGAGGGTTGATTATTCCGATAAGGATATTGAATCTGCAGAAATGAAGGTCAAGGTGGCGGGAAGAGAGTTCAGAGAAACTGACGGCGCTATCTATCTTGAAAACCCCGGCTCGGGAATTATGTTTAATCTCGATTGCTATGGCGAAGTTGCCCTCGATATAAATATAAAATCAATCCCGATCTACAGCGCTTATTTCACGATCATTATAGACGGCAAGGAAACCGAGATTTCGGTTTCAGATAAAGGCGATATGCTCTTAACTATTGCCAAGGATTTAAAGAAGGGTGTTCATACCTTTGAGGTTTACGGAACTCAGGGCCAGGTCTTCACCGTTTTCGGTGTTGGTTTCTCGGGAACAATGCTCGATGCTCCCAAAAATAAGGATAGATATATCGAAGTTATCGGAGATTCCATAACGGCAGGCGCCGATAATCTTGGCCGCCCCGATGGAGTTTACGTTGAGGATAGAACCCAGAACTCATATTATGCTTACGGTATGGTAACCGCAAGGCTTCTTAATGCCGATATCGCTCAGGTTGCGCGCGGAGGAAGCGCCGCGGTTATGATGGAGGGAATGAAAAACACTCATATTCCTTCCATCTATAACCAGATAACCATCGATAAGAAGGGCTCGGTTTATGATTTCGAGAGAAAGCCCGACGTTGTTGTTATCAATCTCGGAACGAATGATAACGGCTTGCTCAATAAGATGTATTCAACTACGTCCGAAAAGAGAGCAGCCTTCAAAACAGCCATCAAGGGCCTTGTCGATCTCGTTTACGAGGGCTATGGCAAGGATGTTCCGATAGTTTTTGCCTTCGGCTTTATGACCGATGAAAACTATATGGATGAGGTTTATAAGGAGCTTGCAGCAGAGCTTACTAACGCGGGCGGCGAAGCATACTACGTTAGAATGCCGAAGTCGAGAGATGGCGGAAACGGACATCCGGATATCCCCGGTGATATCGCGGGAGCTAACGTTTTGGCAAAGTTCCTTGAGGAAAAAATTTATAAATAAGCCACAAAATTTATATTAATAAAATGTATGGGCGAGGCTTTCTTAAAGAGAGACTCGCCCGTTTTTTTTCGTTTTTTGTAGATTTTTTCGTTTCCTATTAGCGTTTTTTTATGCTTTACAAGAGCATATTAAGTATGCTATAATAAAATTATTATAATAAGGAGGCAGAGAAAATGAAAAAATTTCTATCTTTGTTTTTAAGCCTGGCGCTTTTTATCTGCTCGATGCCGATTTTTGCCTTAGCAGATGAAGGCTTCACAATTTCCGAAGACCTAACGGCGGTTTCGGGAATCGAAGAAAAGCTTCAGGACCCCGACCAAAACCTAACCTATGGCTTCGGGCTTTCAACGGTTAAGGGAACCAAGGGTACCGTTACCCTTTCTTATACCGATGCTACCAATACGGATAAAGCGTTCACCTTGACTCGCTTCCCGAATCTTACAAACGGAGTTATCGACGAGACCCATACCGATGTTAATACCTCGGATTCTTCCGGCAACGCGCCTTTATACGTTGATGCGGACGGAAACGCGCTTGAGGGAGTTTGGCTCGATATAACCGTTTCTTTCGTAAAGACCGCGAGCATCGATTCTCTGCTCGTTGCGGGCTGCGCTCCCGGTCAGGCTCATTTTAATAATCAGGAATACGAGGTCTATGCAGGAAACAGCGTCGAGTCGCTTTATTCCGCCGAGAATAAAAAGCTTACCTATGTTAATTCCACCTCCTCCAACGGGCAGTATATCGAATTTGATGCCCCCGTTTCGGCTCAGTTCGTTGGAATAAGAATAACGAAGGCGGTTATTCCTGAAGGCGTTCCCGAATCTGTTCGCAAATTTGCAGTTCCCCGCCTTCGCGAGATCGCAGTTTTCGGAGATATAACCTATACGGAGGCCGAGCTTATCGATAGCGCGAAAAGAGCGCAGGAATATATCGCAAAGCTTAAAACCGATGCGCATGTAAACTATGGCTATAAAAAAGCCGAGGGCAAATCCAAGGGTGTTATGTATCCCAAGGGCTGCGAAGAGGGCGAGCTGATGTCTTATGGCTCTATCAAGTCCTATACAAGCGAAAACGACCTTGCGGATGGCGACGTTTCAACCAATGCCGACGTTAATATTTATTCCCCGAATGGCTACGTTCGATTCCTCAAGGATGGCGTCTTCAGAGAAAATACCTATGGAGATATCATCGTTTGCTTAAAGAATCCAACGGTTGTTGATTCAATTCTTATCGGCCAGAGAGTCGATAATATCAAGCTTCGCTCCAGAAGGTATGACCTTTATATGAGCGAAAACCTCTCCGACCTTTTCGATGAGGAAAACCGCTATGTCGAGTATGAAAACACCAAGGGCTCCGCTCAGCAGACCTTCGCCTTCCCCGAAGGCGTTGATGCAAGCTTTGTTGGAATGAGGGTATATGAGGCGGTAACTCTTCCCGAATATAACCTCGGCGATGATAATTCTTATATCCGCCTTAATGAGTTTGCAGTTTTCGGAAGAGAGAAAATAAACGAAGTGAGCGTCAGCGCAACTTCCACCCCCATCGAGGTTATAAACGAGGAGAAAACGGTTATCGAAGGCACAACTGTTAGCTATGAAATTCCCCTCGTTAAGGATGGCTATACCTTCTCGAAATGCCTTGCAAACGGAGAAGAAATTGAGACGGAAATTATCCCCAGAAGCAATATAGCCCGCCTTGATATTGATATCGACGTTGATACAGAGATTGTTTTTGAATATATCCCAAATAGCGCTCAGCTTAGTGGAGATACCTTCAAAATTATCGATAATAGGGTCATCGTTGGAACAAAGAAGATCTTAGTTTATGAGCTTATCGGAAGCTTCGACCAGTACGCCCCCTCTATTTCGGTTGATTTCGAGGGCGAAAAGGCAAGCGATTCCTTTACGGTTACGGGAGATATGAAGCTCAATTATGAAGAAGCTCCGGGCTTGGTTAAATCTTATGATATCGACCTCATGGGAGACCCCACAAATGATGGTGAAATCAGCGTTTCCGATATTGTTTCAGCAGTTGATACCGCCCTTTCGGGAGAAGCGGATATCCTTTGCGATATGGATGAAAACGGAAAGGTAACTGTTTCCGACGTAATTTCCCTCAGAAACGTTGTTCTCAATCCCGAGGAAAGGCTCGATTATTCCGAAAAAACCGAAACCGTTAAGGAAATGGATGTTAAAACCTTTGGAAGAATTGCAGAAACCTCAACGTCTCTCCTTTTAGACCTTCCTTCAACCGGTGTTGCAATAAATCTCGATTGCTTTGGAAACGTTTATGCAAACCTAAAGATTTATGGCAGCGAGCAGAAATTTATCACCGTTGTTATAGATGGCGAGGAGAAGGAAGTCATAACAGATATTTCGGGCGCAGGCAAGGTTTTGATAGCCGAAAACCTCGACAGAGGAGAGCATCAGATTGAGCTCTTTAAAAATAGCGGACAGCCAATAACCGTTGATAGTTTCACCTTCTCAGGTACCGCCTTGGATGCCCCCGAGGAAAGGGAAAGATATATCGAATTTATCGGTGATTCCATAACAGAGGGCGGCGGAAATATGTGTGACGCGGGCGGCACGTCTATCGATGGCATCAGAACCAAGAATGAGTATATGTCCTATGCGGCTCAGGCGGCAAGAATGCTCGATGCCGATTGGTCTAACTTCTGCCGCGGCGGCGCTTATCTCGTTGCGAGAGATGAAGCAACCACAGCCACTCATATTCCTTCCGTTTATGCTCAGCAAACAATAAACGCCACCGACCCTTATAGCTTCGAGAGAAAGCCCGATATCGTTGTTATCAACCTCGGAACAAACGATTTAGGACAGCTCAACACCAAATATTCTAACGAAGCCGATAGAAAGGCAGCCTTCAAAACGGCAATTCGCGAGTTCACCGAGCTCGTTTTGGAAAAGAACGGCGAGGACGTTCATATAGTTTATGCCTTCGGTCTTATGACCATCAAAAACTACGTGGATGCCGCTTATGAAGAGGTTGCCGCAGAGCTTTCGGCAGAGGGCTATTCGGCGCATTTCGTAAGGCTCCCGACAAATAAGGATGGCGGCGGCGGACACCCCGACATCGCGGGCGCTAAAACAGGCGCCGAAGTTCTGGCAAATTATATCGAAGAAAATATTTATAACTAAGCATTTTGAAAATTCCGCAGGAAAAATTCTTGCGGAATTTTTCTTTTTCTCTTGTTAGTTCTATTATTCATTTTACATTATAAAACGTTAATTTTGAACAACCTATGCGCATTTTGACTAATAACTGTCGAATAATGCGGAAAAACATTGTTGACAATGCGCATAAGTTGGTGTAAAATTAAATTGTAGGAAAAATATACCTACAAAGTAAAAATTATATAGGAGGAAAAATAATGAAAAAGAAATTTAAATCATTGATGAGATTTACGGCAATTTGTATGGTGCTTCTTATCATTATTTCAAATTCTGCTATCGCCGCTTATGCGGAAGATAGCGTAGTTTCAATGAATGTCGATGAAATCGCTGTTCCGACGCTTATTGGAATTAACGATTCTTTTAAGCCCTCCGAATTTTCTGAAATTTCAACAGAGACTGTCGGTATCGTAACAGCCGGAACGGAAATAACGATGTATGCAAGCGTTGCAGAGGGCGTTGAAGCAACCTTTGTCGGATGGTTTTCTGAAAATAATACTGATAGCATATTGCTGTCTACAAGGCCGCAATATACCTTCACCTTTACCGGGGAACACGTTTATCCGATATATGAGATGAATTATCTCTTTAAAAGCGATCTTAATGATGGGAAAATAACTGCCGGAGGCAATACAGATGCAAATTTCGGATTATCTGTTGTGCAAGACCCGACAAATAGCAATAAAGGAAAGGTTTTAAAGGTATTTACAACCAACAACGGAACCTGGAGAGTTATTAATCTTTATTATAATGGAAACGATCTATATTCAAAAATTGACTATGAGCCAAATTCTTATTACACATTGAGTTATAATGTTTATGTCGAGAATGTTACAGGAGATTTTTCTCCCGAAACAGCGCTTCTTGCAAGTGCTCCCGGATTTTCGACCTTTATAGCCAACAATACCTTCGCCGATCCTAAAAGCGGAGTTTTGTATAAAGATCATTATGGCACGCTCCCCGGAACTGATAATCTCAAGGGCGTTTGGAGAGAATATAGCATAACCTTTTACTCGGGTTCATATTTGCAACACGAAACGGGTGGGTATGGCGTTAGAGAAGCCGTGAATAATTCTTTCCAAGTTTTGGGAAACGCCGGATATACTCTTTATATTGATGATATTAGCTGGACGAAAGCCGAGGGGATCGAAGCCCCCGCATCTATGAGCTTTGAAGCGACAGACGATGTCAATACGGTTTATTATGACGAAGACTTTTCTTTCGCATCATATTATGAAGATGAAGCTTATGATAGAGCAATTAAATATGGCGAATATTCTGAGTTTAAGATAAAGGATACCAAAACAAATGAATATTTGGATGAAGTTACTGTTAATGGAGTAGCAATTTCTGCCGATGAAGAAACAGGGCTTTTTGGATATTTAGCTACAGAACCATTAACCTTTACAAAAGAATATGAAGCAAGCGACCACACAACCGAAATAATGCCAAGTGCAAAATGGCCCGAGGCAAGAACAACAACCGATGAAAATATATTGCTTAACAAGAAACCGCTTATTAGATATGGTTCTTCTTTGCAAAGCGGAAAATCGTTTGCAATATTTAACGGTAGAAATGACCTTACAACCGGAATCATCAGCGGTCAAAATATGGATATACATAGCCATTATCTTGTTGAAAATGGTCAAATGATGAAGTTTGCAAAAGCGGACGGAACATATCGACCCATAGGAGAATTATATCTTGATATCACATTTAATTTGGGTGGCATATATGAATTTAACGAGCTTTGGATTGCTTCAAATATAGAAAAGAATTATTATACTATGGGCGCTTACGAGGTCTATATTTCGGATACTCAAGATACGTTGTATGATAATGAAAATCTTTATTCTGAATTTGATAATCATTCCTCTTGTTGGTCGGGCGTTACAAAAACTAAATTCTTAGGAACTAAAACAGGCAAGTATTTAGGCATACGTATAACGCAAGGCGTGATAGAAAAGAATTGGTCTTCCTCTGAAATTGAAAGCACATACGCACGTATGCGCGAAATAGCAATGCTTGGAGTAAAAATAGAGGATGAAACTGAATATACTGAAAATAGCACGGAAGTATCAGAAATTTCATTGTATGAATGGACTGATGAGGATACGGGCTCGGTTTATAATATCTTAAAGCGCAAACGCGAACCCAAAATAGAATATAAAACCTCGCTGGATAAATCTGCAAATAATATTCAAGGCTCAGGAGAACTCGTTGAATCAATAGGAACCAAAGCAGAGCTTACAGATGATATCTTGTATAAGAATCTTGATATGCATGGACATAATTTAAAGCAATATAATTCTGCCGGCGGTCAATATGAAAGTATGTTCTTCTTAAAGCCTGATGGCTCTTATCGTGCGCCCGGCGAATTATACGTTGACGTAACCTATGATTTAGGCGGAGAGTATAAGCTGAATGAATTGTGGCTTGCCAGCGAAATCGCTTCAAATTCGAGTTATTATAAATTGGGTGCCTTTGAAGTTTATGTTGCAAATGATGAAGAAACCCTTTATAATGAAAACAATAAGATGGCGGTATTTGATAGCCACGATTCCATTTGGTCGGGATATGTAAAAATTGATTTTCTCGGCGAAAAATACGGAAGCTTTCTTGGAATCCGCATTACTCAAGGTATCGTGAACAAGCTAAGTAGCTCTCCTTGGACAGCAGCTGATGTTCACAACAGCTATGCTCGAATTTCAGAAATTGCATTGTTCGGAGAGACGACCGTTACAAGCGCATCATTAGCAGAAACCAAGATCACCCTTAAAAAGGGAGATACCTATAATTTGGTCGCAACTGCTGAGCCTGCAACTGCAAATCAGGTTGTTTATTGGACTTCGAGCGATGAATCCGTTGCAAAGGTTAATATGGATGGTAAGGTTACTTGCACAGGAAACGGAACCGCTATTTTAACGGGTGTTTTAGATCAATTTACATTCACCTGCGAGGTTGTCGGACAGTATATCCCCGTAACGGATATAACCTTGAGCCAAACCTCAATATCTGCACATCCAAATGATTCAATAGATTTGAATCAATATGTAACATTAGTTCCCGAAAATTCAACTCATAAAGAGCTGGAGTATTTTGTTAATAATCCTTCGGTGGCAGCTGTTGAGCAGGAAACCGGAATATTAACAACCTTTGCTCCGGG